>NZ_SMJY01000150.1:0-15319 GCF_004348355.1 Micromonospora sp. KC721
CACCCCCGCCGCCGCCCTCGCCGCCGGCCGCAGCCGGGGGCGACCTGTGCCGGCTCTACGCCGAGGTGCTCGACCGTACCGACGTCACCCCGGAACACAGTTTCGTCGACCTGGGCGGTGACTCCCTGTCGTACGTCGAGATGTCGGTCCGCCTGGAGAACGTCCTGGGTCACCTGCCGCCGAACTGGCACATGATGCCGATCGGCGCGCTGCCCGCGCCCCGTTCCGGCCGGCCGCGCCGTCGGGCACTGGAGACGAGTGTGGCGCTGCGGGCACTCGCCATCGTGCTCATCGTCGGCTCGCACATCCCGCTGTTCACCATCACCGGCGGGGCGCATCTGCTGCTGGCGGTGGCCGGGTTCAATTTCGCCCGGTTCCAGCTCACCGGCGCGGCCCGAACCGACCGGTTGCGGCAGATCCGGGCCGGACTGGTGCGGATCGTGCTGCCCACCACGGCGTGGATCGCGGCGATGCTGGTGGTCACCGACCAGTACCGGCTGAGCACCCTGTTCCTGGTGCACAGCCTGGTCGGCCCGGCCGACGCCCGCACCGAGTGGCACTTCTGGTTCATCGAGGCGCTGGTCTACATCCTGGTCGGGCTGGCGGCCCTGCTCGCCGTACCCGGGGTGGACCGGTGGGAGCGCCGGCACCCGTTCGCCCTGCCGATGACCCTGGCCGGGCTCGGCCTGCTCACCCGGTACGACGTGTTCGGCGTCGACGCCCGGTACGACCTGCCCACCGCGGCCGTGGCGTTCTGGCTCTTCGCGCTGGGCTGGGCCGCCGCCCGCGCCGACGGGGTACGGCAGCGGCTGCTGGTCACCGCCGCGGCGGCGGCCACCGTGCCGGGTTTCTTCGGCCAGCCCGGCCGGGAGGCGCTGATCGTGGCCGGATTCGCGCTGCTGGTGTGGCTGCCCACCGTGCCGAGCCTGGGGCCGGTCAACCGGGTGGCGAGCGTGCTGGCCGGCGGTTCGCTCTACATCTACCTGACCCACTGGCAGGTGTACCCACACCTGCGCGACCTGCCGCTGGTGGCCCTGGTGGCGTCGTTGGCGCTGGGCATCGGGTACGCGGCCCTGGTGAACCGGGTCGGTCGCTGGTTCGCCACCCTCCAATCTTCAACGAGTCGTTGACAACGACACGTTTATGACATCTGATGGGGGCATGGAGCAGTTCACCGCCCCCGACGCCGCCCAAGCCCGCGCCGGGCGCACCTACGCCGCGCTGCACCGGCTCACCGAGCGGCACGCCGGCACCGACGCGCGTCGACGCCGCCACACCAACCCGTACCTGGCCGACCCCTGGGAGGCGGTCGCCGTGGTCACCGCCCTCGCAGCGGGCGGCGCCGAACGGGAGCCCGACGAGGAACCGGTCGACGGCGACGACCTCACCGCCGCGCTGACCCTGCTGCCGCACCTGCGCGCCGAGCTGGACACCCTGGAGGCAGGACTGCTGTCGCTGGCCCGGAACCGCGGGCTCACCTGGCAGGCGATCGCGTTCGGTCTCGGGCTGGGCAGCGCGCAGGCCGCCAAGCAACGATACGAGCGCCTGATCGCCCGCACCACCTGACCGGCCGCGCATTCACGCCCCGGTCCCGTTTGTAAGCGCGCGGTGGGCAACGAGATCGCCCTTCGACGCTTCCTTCATCACGCACAGCAACAACTATCGGTGGGAACGGAAGGCCCTTCACACGCTTTGCTCTGCTGCCACCCACGCGCCAGTCACGCACGGTCACAGTTTGTCCGTCCGCCATCCGCCCGCGATTACCTCATTCGCCCAGCTCAGGGAAGTGGCGCGTAGGGGGCAGCAGAGCAAAGGACCGGCGACGTCCGCTGGCCTTCGTCAGCGCCAGCTACAGCCAGCTACCACCCGCCATCAGCCACTCAAGGTGTTGGATGGCAGGTGGCGGCACGTTGCCCCGCGCTGTCCGCCACACTGGGGCCGGCCTGCGACGGACCGCGCCGGCAGCATCCGGCGCCGCCGATAGCACCAGTGGCGTCGGGAACGGAACCGGGAGGACGCGATGACCCGCGACGAGTTGGTGACGTACTGCCTGGGCCTGCCGGGAGCCTGGCTGGACCGCCCCTGGGAGGAGAGCGAGGTGGCCAAGGTGGGCAGCCGGATCTTCGCCTTCCTCGGCAACCCGGACGAGCCGCCCCGGGTGTGGGTGAAGTGTGGCCCCGACCGGGTGCTGGCCGACGAGTGGCTGCACCGGCACCCGGACGACGCCGAGGTGGCCCCCTACCTGGGCCGGTACGGCTGGAACACGCTGCGGCTCGACGGCGGCATCGGCGACGACGAGCTCTTCGAGGCGGTCGACGCCTCGTACGACGCGGTGGTGGCGAGGTTGCCGAAGCGCGAGCGGCCGTCCGCCGCCCCGCGGCCCTGAACCGGCGACGCGGCGCGCGGGAGTACCCCGCGCGCCGCGACCGGCCGTCACGACCTCAGCGGGGTACGACCCGCTCGGCGGCCCACTCCCGCCAGCCGGCCAGCTTGTCCGCGGCGGCGGCGAGCTGGTCGGCCACCGGGCCGGGGCCGGTGGAGCCGGGGGTGGTCCGGGCGGCCAGTGCCGAGCGGACCGACAGCACGTCCCGCACGCTCGGGTCGAGGTGCTCGCTGACCGCGGCCAGATCGTCGTCGGAGACCTCGTCGAGGGCGCAGTCCCGGGCCACGCAGAGCGCCACCAGCTTGCCGGTGATCTCGTGCGCGTCGCGGAACGGCACGCCCCGGCGGACCAGCCAGTCGGCGACCTCGGTGGCCAGCGAGTAGCCGACCGGCGCGGCGGCGACGAGCCGGTCCACCCGCACCGTCATCGTGGAGATCATCCCGGCGAGGGCGGGCAGCAGCAGCTCCAGGGTGTCGACCGCGTCGAAGGCCGGCTCCTTGTCCTCCTGCATGTCCCGGTCGTAGGTCATGGGCAGGCCCTTGAGCATGGTGAGCACGCTCATCAACCCGCCGACCAGGCGGCCGGACTTGCCCCGGGCCAGCTCGGCGACGTCCGCGTTCTTCTTCTGCGGCATGATCGACGAACCGGTCGCGAAGGCGTCGTCCAACTCCACCCAGCCGAACTCCTGCGACGTCCAGAGCACCACCTCCTCGCCGAGGCGGGACAGGTGCACCCCGATCAGCGCGGTGACGAAGAGGAACTCGGCGACGAAGTCCCGGTCGGCCACCGCGTCCATCGAGTTGGCGAAGGACGTCCGGAAACCCAGCTCCTTGGCCACGGCCACCGGGTCCAGCGGCAGGCCCGAACCGGCGAGCGCCCCCGCGCCCAGCGGGCTGACCGCCGTGCGGTGGTCCCAGTCGCGCAGCCGCTCCAGGTCGCGCAGCAGCGGCTGCACGTGGGCCAGCAGCCAGTGCCCGAAGGTGACCGGCTGGGCGTGCTGGAGGTGGGTCATGCCGGGCGCGGCCGTCTCCACGTGCCGCTCCGCCTGCTCCACCAGGGCCTCGGCCAGCTCGACCAACCGCACCGCCACGCCCCGGGCGTGATCACGCAGGTAGAGCCGCAGGTCGGTGGCGACCTGGTCGTTGCGGGACCGGCCGGCGCGCAGCTTGCCGCCGAGACTGCCGAGCCGCTCCAGCAGGCCGCGCTCCAGCGCGGTGTGCACGTCCTCGTCGTCGACGGTCGGGCGGAACTGCCCGGAGGCGCAGGCCGCCTCCAAGTCGTCCAACGCCGCCAGAATACGGCCCAGCTCATCCGGGTCGAGCAGGCCCGCGCCGGCCAGCACCCGGGCGTGCGCCCGGGAACCGGCGATGTCGTACGGGGCGAGACGCCAGTCGAACTGCACGCTCACCGACAGCCGCGCCAGGGCCTCGGCGGGGCCGCCGGCGAACCGGCCACCCCACAGGCTCGTCCGGTTGGTGGCGGCACTGTTCTCGGTCAGGCTCTTGTCGTCCACGCCGCCTATTGTGGTGGCCACGGTCAGGAACCACCCAACCGGGCGTCCCGCGCGGCGGCCATCTTGCTGGGCAGGCCCCACAGCTGCACGAAGCCCTTGGCGAGCGACTGGTCGAAGGTGTCACCGGTGTCGTAGGTGGCCATGCCGAAGTCGTAGAGGCTGGCCTCGGATCGCCGGCCGGTGACGGTGGCCCGACCGCCGTGCAGGGTCAGCCGCACCTCGCCGGAGACGTGCCGCTGCGCGTCGTCGATAAAGGCGTCCAGGCTGTCCTTCAGCGGCGAGAACCACAGGCCGTCGTAGACGAGCTCGCCCCACCGCTGGTCGACGCTCTTCTTGAACCGGGCCAGGTCCCGCTCGACGGTGACCGCCTCCAGCTCCTGGTGCGCGGTGATCAGCGCGATCGCGCCGGGGGCCTCGTACACCTCCCGGCTCTTGATCCCGACCAGGCGGTCCTCGACCATGTCGAGCCGGCCGACGCCCTGGGCGCCGGCCCGCCGGTTCAGCTCCAGGATCGCCTGGTACGGGGTGACGGTCTCGCCGTCGATGGCGACCGGCACGCCGGCGTCGAAGGTGATGACGACCTCGTCGGCGTCGCGCGGCTCGGCCGGGTCGGCGGTGTACGAGTACAGGTCCTCGATGGGGGCGTTCCAGATGTCCTCCAGGAAGCCCGTCTCGACGGCACGGCCCCACAGGTTCTGGTCGATCGAGTACGGCGACTTGGCCGACACGTCGATCGGCAGGCCCTTCTCCTCGGCGAAGGCGATCGCCTTGTCCCGGGTCCAGGCGAAGTCCCGAGCCGGGGCGACGATCTTCAGGTCGGGGGCGAGCGCGCCCAGGCCGACCTCGAAGCGGACCTGGTCGTTGCCCTTGCCGGTGCAGCCGTGCGACACGATGGTGCCGCCGTGCTTGCGGGCCGCGGCCACCAGGTGCTTGACGATCAGCGGCCGGGACAGCGCGGAGACCAGCGGGTACCGGTCCATGTAGAGGGCGTTGGCCCGGATGGCGGGCAGGCAGTAGTCGGCGGCGAACTCGTCGCGCGCGTCGACCACCTCGGACGCGACGGCCCCGCAGTCCAGGGCGCGCTGCCGGATGGCGTCGAGGTCCTCGCCGCCCTGCCCGACGTCGACCGCGACCGCGATCACCTCGGCGCCGGTCTGCTCGGCCAGATAGGGAATGGCGACGGAGGTGTCGAGACCCCCGGAGTACGCCAGGACGACCCGCTCGGTCATGGTGTGGTGTTCCCTTCAACGTTCTCTTCCCGGCGGGCCCAACCGGCGAGCTGGTCGCCGAGCGCGGCCCCGCCGTCGGCCTCGCGGGCCACGACGAGGATGGTGTCGTCGCCGGCGATGGTGCCGACGACCTCGGGCAGGCCCGCTCGGTCCAACGCGCTGGCCAGGTAGTGGGCTGCGCCCGGCGGGGTGCGCAGCACGGCGATGTTGCCGCTGGAGTCGACCCCGTTGAGCAGCTCACGCAGCAGCCGCACCAGCCGGGCGGGGGCCGCCTCGGCGTCGCGCAACGGCCGGTGGCCGTCCTCGGGGATGACGTACACCGCCCGCCCGTCGCCGCCCCGGGCGGTGACCGCACCCAGTTCCTTGAGGTCCCGCGACAGGGTGGCCTGGGTGACCTGGATACCGTCCGCGGCGAGCAGGTCGGCCAGCTCGGTCTGCGAACGGATCGCCTTGTTCCGGATCAACTCGACGATACGGCCGTGCCGGGCGGCGCGGGTCGACGGCGCGGTCACCCGGTCGTCTTCTTCCCGGCCGTGCGTCCGGACGCCTCCAGCAGGAAGGTCAGCAGCGCCTTCTGGGCGTGCAGGCGGTTCTCCGCCTGGTCGAACACGGCGCTGCGCGGCCCGTCGAGCACCTCGTCGGTGATCTCCTCGCCCCGGTGCGCGGGCAGGCAGTGCAGCACGATGGCCTCCGCTGCGGCATGGCCCAGCAGCGCGTCGTTGACCTGGTACGGCAGGAACGGGGTGATCCGGTCCAGCCCGTCGGCCTCCTGACCCATCGAGGTCCAGGTGTCGGTGGCCACGACGTGCGCGCCGCGTACCGCCTCCACCGGGTCGACGAGCACCCGGACGCTTCCGCCGGTGCCGACGGCGATCTTCTCGGCCCGGGCCACCACGTCCGGCGCCGGCTGGAATCCGGCCGGCCCGGCGACCCGGACGTGCATCCCGGCACTCGCTCCGGCCAGCAGGTACGAGTGCGCCATGTTGTTCGCCGCGTCGCCCAGGTACGTCAGGGTCCGTCCGGCGGTGGCGCCGAACCGCTCCTGGACGGTGAGCAGGTCGGCCAGGAGCTGGCAGGGGTGGTACGTGTCGGTGAGGGCGTTGACCACCGGCACCGTGGCGTGCGCGGCGACCTCGGCGATCCGGTCGTCGCCGTGGGTGCGCAGCACGATCGCCGCGACGTAGCGGGACAGCACACGGCCAGCGTCGGCGAGGGTCTCCCCCCGACCGAAGTGGGTGACCTGGGTGTCCACCACCAGCGGATGGCCGCCCAACTCGGCGATGCCCACGTCGAAGGAGAACCGGGTACGCAGGCTCTGCTTGTCGAAGAGCACGGCCACCGAGCGCGGCCCGGCCAGCGGCTGGAACGCGAACCGGTCGGCCTTCATCCGCGCCGCGATGTCGAGCACCGCCGACTGCTCGGCCGGGGTGAGATCGTCGTCCCGCAGGAAGTGCCGGATCATGCGCTGACCTCCGTCGTGGTGGGCGCGGCGGGAGCCGCCGCGTCGAGGGCGGCGGGGAGGGCGGTGAGGAAGGCGTCGACCTGGGCGGCGGTGAGGATCAGCGGCGGCGCGAGCCGCACCACCCCCGGCTGCACCGGGTTGACCAGGAAACCCGCGTCGCGCAGGGCGGCGGTGACCAGGCCGGAGACCGGGGCGGTGAACACGATGCCGAGCAGCAGGCCGGCGCCGCGTACCTCGGCGACGAGCGGGTGGCCGAGCGCCTCGACGCCTCGACGCAACCGCTCCCCCGTCCGCTTGACGTGGTCGAGCAGCCCTTCGCTGGCGATGGTCGAGATCACCGCGAGGGCGGCGGCACAGCTGACCGGGTTGCCGCCGAAGGTGGTGCCGTGCGAGCCGGGACCGAGCAGGTCGGCGGCCCGACCGAAGGCGAGACAGGCGGCGATCGGTAGTCCCCCGCCGAGCCCCTTGGCCAGCGTCACCACGTCCGGCTCGACGCCCTCGGCCTGGTGGGCGAACCAGTGCCCGGTCCGGCCGATCCCGGTCTGCACCTCGTCGAGGACCAGCAGCGCGCCGTGTCGGGCGGTGATCCGCCGGGCCTCGGCCAGGTAGCCGGCCGGCGGCACGACCACGCCGTTCTCGCCCTGGATCGGCTCCAGGATCACCATGGCGGTGGCGTCGGTGACCGCCGCCTCCAGTGCGGCCGCATCCCCGTACGGCACGTGGGTGACGTCGCCGGGCAGCGGCCGGAACGGGTCGGCCTTGGCCGGCTGGCCGGTGAGCGCCAGGGCGCCCATCGTCCGCCCGTGGAAACCGCCCTGGGTGGCGACCACGTGCCCACGGCCGGTGAGCCGGGACAGCTTGAACGCGGCCTCGTTGGCCTCGGCCCCGGAGTTGGCGAAGAAGACCCGGCCGGGCCGGCCGGCCAGGGCCAGCAGCAGCTCGGCGAGGGCCACCGGGGGTTCGGCGACGAACAGGTTGGAGACGTGCCCGAGGGTGGCGACCTGCCTGGAGACGGCGGCCACCACAGCCGGGTGGGCGTGCCCGAGGGCGTTGACCGCGATGCCGCCGAGCAGGTCGACGTACTCCCGGCCGGCCTCGTCGACGACGACGGCGCCGGAGCCGGAGACCAGCGCCAGCGGCGGGACGCCGTAGTTGTCCATCATGGTCTGGCCCCAGCGCTGCACCAGATTGCTCATGCGATCACCATCGTTCCGAACCCTTCCGAGGTGAAGACCTCCAGCAGCGTGGAGTGGGCGACCCGGCCGTCGACGACGTGTGCGGCGGGCACGCCGCCGCGCACCGCCCGCAGGCAGGCCTCCATTTTCGGCACCATCCCCGACTGCAGGGACGGCAGCAGTTCCGCCAGCTCGTCGGCGGTGATCTCGCTGACCAGGCTGTTCCGGTCGGGCCAGTCGGCGTACAGGCCGGGGACGTCGGTGAGGACGACCAGCTTGCGCGCGTCGAGGGCCACGGCGAGCGCCGCGGCGGCGGTGTCGGCGTTGAGGTTGTGCAGCACCCCGTCGGTGTCCGGCGCGACGGTGGAGATCACCGGGATCCGACCGGCGGCGATCAGGTCGGCCACCGCGGAGACGTCGACCGACTCCACGTCGCCGACCTGCCCGACGTCGACCGGCTCGCCGTCGACGTACGCCGGTCGTCGCACGGCGGTGAACAGACCGGCGTCCTCGCCGGAGAGGCCGACCGCGAACGGGCCGTGCGCGTTGATCAGCCCGACGAGTTCCCGGCCGACCTGCCCGACGAGCACCATCCGGACGACGTCCATCGCCTCGGGCGTGGTGACCCGCAGGCCGCCCTTGAACTCGCTGGCGATGCCGAGCCGGCCCAGCATGGCGGAGATCTGTGGGCCGCCGCCGTGCACCACGACCGGCTTGAGCCCGGCGTACCGGAGGAAGACCATGTCGGCGGCGAAGGCGCGCTGCAGTTCGGGGTCGACCATGGCGTTGCCGCCGTACTTGATCACGACGGTGGCCCCGGAGAGGCGGGCCAGCCAGGGTAGGGCCTCGATCAGCGTCTCGGCCTTGGCCTGGGCCCGGGTGAGGTCCGCGTTGTCGCTCATGTGGAGTAGGCCGAGTTCTCGTGTACGTACGCGTGTGACAGGTCGTTGGTCCAGATCGTCGCCGCGGCGTCGCCGGAGTGCAGGTCGATGCGGATGGTGACGTCCCGGGCGGTGAGGTCCACCTTGGAGCGGTCCTCGGCGGCGGCCCCGGAACGGCACACCCAGATGCCGTTCACCGCGACGTCCACGCCGTCCGGTTCGAAGGCGGCGGTGGTGGTGCCGACCGCGGCGAGGATCCGCCCCCAGTTCGGGTCGTTGCCGAACAGTGCCGTCTTGACCAGGTTGTTCCGGGCCACCGACCGGCCCACCTCCACCGCGTCGTCCTCGCCGGCCGCGCCGACCACCTCGATGGCGATCTGCTTGGTGGCGCCCTCGGCGTCGGCGAGCAACTGCTGGGCGAGATCGTGGCAGGCGGTGGTGACCGCGGCGGTGAGTTCCGCCTCGGTGGGCTCGATACCCGACGCGCCGCTGGACAGCAGCAACACCGTGTCGTTGGTGGACATGCAGCCGTCGGAGTCGATCCGGTCGAAGGTGACCCGGGTGGCGGCGCGCAGCGCGGCGTCGAGGGCCTGCGGCCCGGCCACCGCGTCGGTGGTGAGCACGCAGAGCATGGTGGCCATGGCGGGGGCGAGCATGCCCGCGCCCTTGGCCATGCCCCCGACGGTCCAGCCGCTGCCCGTGGCGACGGTGGTCTTCGGCCGGGTGTCCGTGGTCATGATCGCCTCGGCGGCGGCGGGCCCGCCGTCACGGGCGAGCGCGCGGATCGCGGCGCGTACGCCCGGCAGGAGCTTGTCCATGGGCAGCCGCTCGCCGATCAGGCCGGTCGAGCAGACCGCGACCTCACCGGCGCCGAGCCTCAGCCGGGGGCTGACCGAGGTGAGCGCGGCGGCGGTGTGCTCGGCGGTGGCGTGGGTGTCCTGGAAACCGGCGGGGCCGGTGCAGGCGTTGGCGCCGCCGGAGTTGAGCAGCACGGCGCGGACCACGCCACCGCGGACGACCTGCTGGGACCAGAGCACCGGCGCGGCCTTGACCCGGTTGGCGGTGAAGACGCCGGCGGCCCCGGCGTCGGGGCCGTCGTTGACGACGAGGGCCACGTCGGGGGCCCCGCCGGTCTTCAGGCCGGCGGCGACGCCGGCGGCCCGGAAGCCGCGGGGGACGGTGACGGTCATGGTGCGACTCCGAAGGTCGACAGGCCGGTGGTCTCGGCAAGACCGAGCATCAGGTTGGCGTTCTGCACGGCCTGCCCGGCCGCGCCCTTGCCAAGGTTGTCGATGGCGCTGACCACGATCACCCGACCGGAGTCGACGTCGACGCCGGCCTGGAGGTGGCAGGAGTTCGAGCCGACGGTGGCGGCGGTGTGCGGCCAGGCACCCTCGGGCAGCAGGTGCACGAACGGCGCGTCGGCGTACGCCTCGGCCAGCACGGCCCGCACGGCCCGCGGGTCGGTGTCGCCGGTGGGGACGGCGGTGACGGTGGCCAGGATGCCGCGGGGCATGGGCGCGAGGACGGGGGTGAAGGAGAGGCTGGTGGCCCCGGTGGCCTGCTTGATCTCCGGCACGTGTTGGTGGGCGCCGACCTTGTAGGGCGACAGGTCGCCCATCACCTCGCTGCCGAGCAGGTGTTCCTTGGCGGCCCGGCCCGCCCCGGAGGTGCCGGAGGCGGCCACGACCACCACGTCGGCGGGACGGACCGCGCCGGCGGCGACCAGCGGGGCCAGCGCGAGGGTGATCGCGGCGGCGTAGCAGCCCGTGTTGGCCACCCGGGTGGAGCCGGCGATCAGCTCCCGCTGACCGGGCAACTCGGGCAGGCCGTAGGTCCACTGCCCCGCGTGCGACCCGCCGTAGTAGTTGGCCCAGGCGGCGGGGTCGGCGAGGCGGTGGTCGGCGCCCAGGTCGACGATCCGCACCTCGGGCGGGAGTTGAGCGGCCAGAGCCGCCGACTGGCCGTGTGGCAGGGCGAGGAAGACCAGGTCCGCGTCGGTCAGCGCCGCCGCGTCCGTCTCGCCGAGGACCATGTCCAGCCCGGCGAGCTGCGGGTGTACGACGTCGAGCCGGTGCCCGGCCCGGCTGTGCGCGGTGGTGGCCACCAGGTCGAACTCCGGGTGCCCGGCGACCAGGCGGATCAGCTCGCCTCCGGCGTAGCCGCTCGCCCCGGCGACCGCAACTCGGATACTCATACCTACCTCCGCATGACTATGCAGTGAAGGTTAACAGCAGCGATCGGCTCCTGCAAGGTCATGCAGCCTGGTGCATGGTGATGATCGAGGTGAGGCCAGCCACACCCCGCGTCGCCGGAGCGGCGGCGGACCGGTCAACGTGGCGGCAGCCGCCGGCCCTCGCGGCAACACATCGACTGGCATAATCGGCTGCGCGATGGTGTGGGGTCGGGAGACCGGCCCGCGGGGGCACACGACGGAGGTCGCATTGGCGCTGACGTTCCAGATTCTCGGCCCGGTCCGGGTCTGCCGCGACGGTCGGCCGCTACGCCTGCCCGCCGGCCGCCCCGCCGCCATGCTGGTCACCCTGCTGCTGCACGCCGGCGGCGCGGTGCCGGTCGAGCGGCTGCGCGAGGAGTTGTGGGCCGGGCCGGCCCCGGCGTCGGCGGTGGCGAACCTGCGCAGCCACGCCAGCCAGCTACGCCGCCTACTCGCCACGCCCGACGAGCCGACCAGGTTGCACGCCCAGCACGGCGGCTACCGGCTCCGGGTCGGTCCGGGTGAGCTGGACGCGGCGGAGTTCGAGCGGCTGGCCGCCGAGGGGCGGGCGGCCTGGAGCAGTGGCGCGCCGGATGTCGCGGCGCCACTGCTGGAGCGGGCACTGGCGCTCTGGTCCGCGACGGACCTACCACCGCCGTACGGGCCGGCGACCGCCTCGGCGTTCGACGGGCTGCGCGAGCAACGGGGCGCCGCCCTGGAGGCGTACGCCGCCTGCCGGCTCGACCTCGGCGACCCCGGCAGTTCGGCGCTGCTGGCCTTGCTGCGCGGGCACCTGGCGGAGAACCCGCTGCGCGAGCCGGCCTGGGCGCTGCTGATGACCGCCCAGTGTCGGGCCGGCGACCAGGCCGCCGCCCTGGAGACGTACCGGGCCGCGTGTCGGTCCCTCGCCGGCGAGTTGGGGATCACTCCGGGCCCGGAGCTGACCGACCTGTACCGCGCGGTCCGGCGTCGCGATCTTGGTTCGCCGCCGTCCACGGGCCGCCCGACCGTCCGCGCCCGGGACCGGCCCGCGGGATCGCGGGCCGTGCCGGTGCCGCACGAGCTTCCCTGCTCCACCGCGCCCTTCGTCGGCCGGCACGCCGAGCTGGTCCGGCTGCGCACCGCGCTGAGCGCCGCCCGGGACAGCCCCGTGACCGCGACCGTGTACGGCATGGCCGGCGCCGGCAAGTCGGCCCTCGGGCTGCGGGCGGCGGCCGAGGTGCTGGATGCCTTCCCCGACGGCCAACTCCACCTCGACCTGGGCGGGTCGGTGGCCGGCACGCCGCTCTCCCCCGTCGAGGTGGCGGCCCGGGTGCTGCGCTCGTTGGGGGGCGCCGTGAACGAGGCGGAGCGGGCCGGTCTGGCCGAGGCGCGAGCCCTGGTCCGGTCGCTGCTGTTCGGCCGCCGGGTGCTGCTGGTGCTCGACAACGTCGCCGACCCGGCGCAGGTCGACGGCCTGCTCCCGGTACGCGGCGGATGCGCGCTGCTGGTCACCAGCCGCTGCCCGGTGCCCGATGGGGACGTCCGGCCGCTGCGGTTGGACCCGCTGCCGCCCGGCGATGGGCTGGCCCTGCTGCGAGCCGCCGCCGGGGACCGCCGGGTGGACGAGGAGCCGGAGGCGGCCTCGGCGGTCGTCGCGCTCTGCGAAGGGCTGCCGCTGGCGCTGCGTACCGCGGTCCGCCGGCTCGCCGAGGGCCCACACTGGTCGATGGCGCGGTTGGCCCGGCTGCTGCGCGACGAGCGCTACCGGCTCGCGGAGACCGGGCTGCGCCCCCGGCTGACCGCGAGCTACCGCCGGCTCGGCTGGGCCGCGCCGTTGTTCCGCCGGCTGGGCGGGGCCCGGACCGGGCCAGTCACCGCCGAGCTGGCCGCCTCGCTGACCGGCGCACCGCCCGAGGAAGCCGTACGGGCGCTCGACCGGCTGGTAGCGGCGCAGCTCGTCGAGCCGGCCGGGCCCGGCCGCTACCGCATGAGCGAGCTGGTCCGGCTCTACGCCGCCGAGCTGGCCGCCGTCGAGCAGCCACCGGGTCACATCGGCGCGGGAGCGTCCTCCCGGTAGCCGCGGGCCTGGAGGGTGAAGAGGCGGGCGTATCCACCGCCCGCGGCCAGCAGCTCGTCGTGCCGGCCGCGCTCGGCGATCCGACCGTCGGCCAGCACCACGATGGTGTCCGCGTCCCGGACGGCGTTGAGCCGGTGCGAGATGAGCAGGCTGGTACGTCCGCGGCGCAGCTCGCGCAGCCGGGCGTGCAGGTCGTGTTCGGCCTCGGCGTCCAGGCCGGAGCTGGGCTCGTCGAGGATGAGCAGGTCCCGATCGGCGCGCAGGAAGCCGCGGGCCAGGGCCACCCGCTGCCACTGACCACCGGAGAGCACCACCCCGGCCTGCGGGTCGTCCCGGTCCGGACCGTCGAAGAAGATCCGGGTGAGCAGGGTGTCGTAGCCCCGGGGCAGCGCGGTCAGGGCCTCGTCGGCGCCGGCCTGCCGTGCGGCGGCCCGCAGCCGCCCAGGGTCGTCGCGGGCGGTGAGGTCACCGACGGCGATGTTCTCCGCGGCGGAGAGGTCGTACGGCATGAAGTCCTGGAAGACCGCCCCGAGCCGCTCCCGCAGCGCCGCCGGATCGAACTCGCGCAGGTCGGTGCCGTCCCACCGAATCGTGCCGCGCTCCGGGTCGTAGAACCGGCACAGCAGCTTGACCAGCGTGCTCTTTCCCGCGCCGTTCAGCCCGACCAGCGCGGTGGTCCCACCGGCCGGCAGGAAGAGGTTGACCCCGCGCAGCACCCAGGGGTGCCGGGGCGAGTACCGGAACCACACGTCACGCAGCTCGATGCCGTCGCGCAGCGGCGGCACCGGCCGGGCGTCGGCCGGCACCGGCAGGTCCGGCTCCGACCGGCAGACCTGGTCGTAGTGGTCGAACAGCAGCAGCGCCCGGTGGATCGCGCCGAGCTGGCTGACCAGACCACCCAGCGCCCCCTGCACGCCGGGCACGGCGGCCAGGTAGATCACCACGTCGCCGGGGGTCAACCGGCCGGCGGCGGCCGCCGTCACGGTGTAGACGACACCGGCGCCGGCCACCGCGGCGCCGAGCATCCCGAGCAGTCCCTGGGCCCGAAGCTCGCGACGGTCCAGCCGCTGCTCGACCCGGTGCATGCCATGCAGTTCGTCGAGCATCCGGTCGCCGAAGAACCGGCCCAGACCGAAGAGCCGGACTTCCTTGGCAGCGGGCACGCCCACCAGCAACTGGGCGAAGAACAGGTCGCGCCGCTGGAAGTGCTCCAGGTGCAGCACCATCGCCGCGCGAGCCTGGTTGAGGCGCAGCTGCATCCAGAGCGTGGGCAGTGCCGCGGCGAGCACCAACAGCCCGATCACCGGACTGAGCAGCAGCAGGACGCCGAGGAAGCCGCTGAGGGCGAACAGGCTCTGCACCGCGCCGAGGCCGTTGCCGGTGAGCTGGGTCGGCCCCAGGTGTCCGGTCTGCTGGGCGGCCTGCAACCGGTCCTGGAACTCCGGGTCCTCCAAGCGGACCAGGCCGACCAGCCGCAACACGGCGTCGTGCAGCCGGCGGCGCACCAGCCGGGTCACCGCCCGGTTCCGTTCCTTCTCGACGTACGCGCGCAGGTGCGGCAGCACCACCCCTACCGCGGCGGTGACCGCCAGACCGACGCCGAGCAGGGCCAGCGACGCACCCCCCGCCCGCTCACCGGTGAGCCTGTCCAGCACCAGCTTGGTCAACCCGGCGACCAGCACCGGCGTCAGCCCGGCCAGGACGGCCAGCAGCAGGTCCCCGGCCGTGCCCGCGGGTGCGGCCCGCCAGGTGAGCCCGAGGGCCTGCCGGGCGTGCCGGACGGCCCGACCGGGGGCCAGCCGGGGGCCGGTCACCGCATCACCGGCAGGTCCAGACGGGCGATGCCAAACGCGGTGGACGCGACGATCCCCCGCTCGTCGAGCAGACCGAAGGCCGGAAAGCCCTTGACCCCGAACGCGATCGGCAGCGGGCCGCTGCCCGGCTCGACGAAGACCGTGGCCAGCCCGGCGAACTGCGCCGCGTACGGCTCGGTGTCCGGGCCCTTGCCGACCACCACGACCCAGACGTGCTCCGGCCCGCCCGGCATGGTCCGCGCCCGGTCGATCAGCAGCGGCACCTGCTCCTCGCAGTGCTCACAACTCGGCGTCAGGAACGCCACCAGCGTCATCGGCGGGATGTCGGCGCGGGTGCGCACCTCGCCCTGCACGGTGGTGGAGACGAAGTCGCCGGGGATGGAGCCCACCTCCAGCATCACCTCCGGAGGCTGGGACTGGCGGTCGTTGAGCAGGTCGGTGTGCTCGCGCAGCCGCCGGACCACGCCGAGCAGCAGCACCAGGTTGAGCAGGCCGAGCGCGGCGACGAGGACGACGGCGACGGTCAACAGCGCCATGAGGGCTCCTTCGGGTAGCCGGGCGGAGGGTCAGGGTCGGTTCGCCGGGCGG
>NZ_SMJY01000151.1:0-15279 GCF_004348355.1 Micromonospora sp. KC721
GGGCCCCGCTGCTCGTCCCCGACACCCCGCAGGCCCCGACCCAGGCCATCGACGTCCGCGACCTGGCGACCTGGCTCCTCGACGCCGCGGAACGAGGCACCACAGGTACCTACAACGCGGTTGGTCCGGCTGTGCCCTTCGCCGAGTGGGTCGACCTGTCCCGCCGCGTCGGCGGACACACCGGCAAGGTCGTCACGGTGGCGTCCGAGCAACTCCTCGCCCACGGAGTGGCCCAGCACATGGGCCCCGACTCGCTGCCCATGTGGGTGGCCGAACCAGGATGGGAGGGCTGGGCGGCCCGCGACGGATCTGCCGCCACCAGCGCCGGCCTACGCCACCGCTGTCGCGCCGACCTGCTCGCCGACACCCTGCGCTGGGAACGCGAACAGGGGCTGGACCGGCCACGCCGTGCGGGACTCGCCCCGGACAGGGAGCGGGAACTTCTGGCGTCCTTCGGATGAGAGGACCGCGCGGGGCGGCACCACCCCGGACGACTCAGTTCGGGTCGCGGATGGCGCCGCCGAAGGCGACGGACTCGCTGGGCGGAACGAAGTCGCGGACCGGCTGGTCGCGCAGGGCCTGGTCGAGCACCCGACCGACCGCGTCGACCAGCCGAGGCTGCGCCCTCCCGCCGACGGCGTCCTGCGGGTCGTCGGGGTTCGCCGCGATCTGGGCCACCGCGAGCTGCGGGGTGATCGCCACCACCGAGGTCGTCCCGTCCCGCTCGGACGTGCCGGTCTTGCCGGCCACCGGCCGACCCAGCCTCCGGCCCAGCTCCTCCGCCGTGCCACCGTCGCAGGCGGCGTACATGGACTGGTCGCCGACCGGGCAGCGGGCGGCGTCCGCCGCCGCCCGGGCCACGTCGGGATCGATCACCTGCCGGCAGTCGGGGCGGCCGGCGGCGACCTCGTGCCCGGCGTTGTCGGTGATCGACATGACCGGCAGCGGGGCGCACCACGTCCCCTCCGCCGCCACCGTCGCGTACGCGTTGGCCAGGTCCAACGGGGTGGTGGAGGAGACCCCGAGGGGGAACGCCCCCCACTGCTTCGCGCCGTGGCGGGCCAGCTCGGCGTCCTGCTCGGCGCGGAACACCATGCCCAGCCGTTCGGCCATCGCCACCACCCGGTCCGCCCCGACCCGCTCGGTCAGCCACGCGAAGTACGTGTTCGAGGAGTGGCCGAACGCGGTCCACATGGTGTGCGGGCCGTCCATCGCCAGGGTGGGGTTGGTCGGGCACCACCGCCCGTCGCAGTTGGCGGTCGGGCCTTCGACGGGAAACCGGGTGCGGATGCGCGCGGGTGCGTCGAAGGAGGTGTCCAGCGGCAGCCCGGACTCCAGCGCGGCCAGCAGGGCGAACAGCTTGAACGTCGAGCCGGCCTGGTAGCCGGCGATGCCGTTGCCGCCGCCGACGAGCTGGTTGACGGTGTTCGGATGGTTCTTGCGGCCCGGCGGGTTGGCGGCCACGCTGTAGTTCCGGTTGACCGCCATGGCCAGCACCCGACCGGTGCCCGGCTGCACCACCGCCGTGGGCACCGCGAGGGGGTCGTCGACGGCGTAGATGGCACGCACCTCCCGTACGGCCGCCCGTTGGATGTCCGGGTCGAGCGAGGAGACGATGCGGAACCCGCCCCGGCGCAGGGTGTCCTGCCGCTCGGCGGCGGACGTGCCGAAGGCCGGCTGGGCGCTCCACCACTGGGTGAACCAGTCGCAGAAGAAGCCCCAGTCGTTCTGTTCCTTCGGCACCGCCGTGCAGTCGTTCGGTGTCTCGCTGGGGCGCAGCGCCAACGGGGCGTTGCTCGCCCGGGCCGCCTCGGCGGGCGCGACCTGCTGCGAGTCCACCATCCGGTCCAGCACGTACGCCCGGCGGCTCAGCGCCGCGTCGGCGTCGCCGTTGATCGGATCGTCGGTGTGCGGTGAACGGACCAGCCCGGCCAGCAGCGCCGCCTGGGGCAGCGTCAGCTTCGCCGGCGAGGTGGAGAAGTAGCGCTTGCTGGCCGCGGCGATCCCGTACGCCCCGGCGCCGAAGTACGCGATGTTGAGGTAGCGCCGCAGGATCTCGTCCTTGCTCAGCTCCCGTTCCAGGGCCAGGGCGTAGCGCATCTCCCGGATCTTCCGGGCGGCGCTGATCTCGGTGGCCGCCTGCCGCTGCTGCTCGGTCAGGCGCGGGTCGCCGGCCAGCACGTTGCGCACGTACTGCATGGTCAGCGTGGAGGCGCCCTGCCGGGGCGCGCCGTCGCGCTGGTTCGCGGTCAAGGCCCGCAGCACGCCGCGCAGGTCGACGCCCCGGTGCTGGTAGAACCGGGCATCCTCGGCGGCCACGATCGCCTGCCGCATCACCGGCGCTATCCGGTCCAGCGGAACCTCCACCCGGTCCTCGGTGTAGAAGGTGGTGATCAGGGTGCGGCCGTCGTTGGCGTACAGGCTCGACCGCTCGACCGTCGGCGGCTTGCGCAGGCTCTCCGGCAGTTCGGCGTACGGCGTGGCGAGCGCGCCGAAGCCGATCCCGAACACCAGCGCGGCCGGTAGCGCGGCGACCGCCAGCGCCAGTCCGGCGAGCACGCCGGCGATCAGCACGGTGAACACCTTGTCGAGATGGGCCCGTTTCATCAGCTCTCCCCGCAGGAGCCGGTCAGGACCCGTCCAGAATGACCCTAAAAACCCCTTCTGCCTTCACGTTTCGCAGATCCGGAGGAAATTCGCGAGTGCAGAGGCGCGTGCATGCCCGGACACGCCGCCCACCGTCACCCGGTCGGGCGGGTCAGGGCAGCAGGGTGCCCGCCAGCGGGTGGACGGTCTCCTCGATCTCGTCGGCGACCCGGCTGAAGCACTGGTCGCCCCGCCCCCACGGGTCGTCCAGGTCGTCCGAGTGCAACGGCGAGGCGCCCTGCCGGGCCGCGTCGACCGCCGCCACCAGGGCCACCCCTCGGGCGTACACGGCCTCCGGGGTGGGCTGCGCCGGCGGCAGGGCGGCGCTGTCGACCAACCCGAGCAGCCGGCCGAACTCCCCCAGCACGAAGGTGCGGCAGGCGGCGTCCGGGCGCAGCGCCACCACGTACTCCTGCTGGTCGGCGGTGGCGGTGAGGACGAGGTCGGCGGCGTCGATCAGGTCGGAGCGGAGCTTGCGGGCGGCGAAGCCCTCGACGTCACCGCCGCGGGCCAGCACCTGCCGGGCGGCCGGCGGGTTCATCTCCTCGCCGGCGTGCCAGCCGCCGGTGCCCGCGCTGTGGCTGTGCAGCAGCGCGTCGGCGCGGGCCGGGTCGACGTCGAGCCGGCCCAGCCGCTCGCGGACCGCCAGCGCCAGCAGCCGCTCGGCCATCGGGGAGCGGCAGATGTTACCCATGCAGACGTGCAGGACGGTGAACGGCGGCACTCAGGTCTCCTGCGCGTCGAGGATGTCCGGGACCACGTCGCGAAGCGTGTCCAGGCTGATCGCACCGGGACGGATCAGCCTGGGTGTCGCGCCGGTGAGGTCGACGATCGTGCTCGGCACCGGGTCGGGGCACGGTCCGGCCTCCAGGTACGCCCGGACCTGGTAACCGAGCTGGTCGCGGGCCGCCTCGGCGGTCGGCGCGGGCGGCTGCCCGGCCTTGTTGGCCGAGGCCACCGCCATCGGACCGGTCTCGCGCAGCACCTCCAGCGCCACCGGATGCAGCGGCATCCGCACCGCCACCGTGCCACTGGCGTCGCCCAGGTCCCAGGCGAGGCTCGGCGAATGCTCCACCACGATGGTCAGCGCCCCCGGCCAGAACGCCTCGACCAGGTCACGGGCCGCGCGGGGCAGCGAGAAGACCAGGCCGTCGAGGGTGTGCCGGGAACCGATCAGCACCGACGGCGCCTGCCGCCCGCCACCCTTGGCGTCGGCGACGGCCTTGACCGCGTACGGGGTGAAGGCGTCCGCGCCGATTCCGTAGACCGTGTCGGTCGGCAACACGACCAGTTCGCCGTTCTTGACCGCCTCGATGGCAGCGGCGATGCCGCGGTCCCGGTCGGCGGGCGACCGACAGTCGTAGAGCATCACGAGAAGCCAGTCTGCCACGCCGGGCCGGTGTCGGGACGCGGGCCGTCCGTCCGGCGGGACGCGGTGGCGAAGCGGGGCCGCCCGGCGAGGTCCCGGTGCTCCGCCACCTCGGCGTACCGGCCGTCGGCGGCGAGCAGGGCCGGCACCGCCGCGCCGTGCGTGTCGTCGTGCTCCACGCCCAGCACGCCGCCGGGCCGCAGCAGCGCGGCGGCGCGGGCCAGCACCGGCCGGATCACCGCCAGCCCGTCCGTCCCACCGAAGACCGCCTCGTCGGGGTCGTGGCCCGCCACCTCCGGCGGTACGGCCACCGCGCGCGGCACGTACGGCGGGTTGCAGAGCAGCACGTCGACCTGCCCGACCAGGCCGGCCAGCAACCGCGGGTCGGTCACGTCGGCCGCCACCACCTCGACCGACCGGTCCCCGGCGGCGGCCCGCTCGGCGGCGTTGCGCCGCAACCAGGCCAACGCGGCCGGCGCACGTTCCACGGCCACCACCCGGGCGTCGGGCACCTCCTGGGCGACCGCCAGAGCGATCGCCCCGGAGCCGCTGCACAGGTCCACCACCAGCGGGGCCAGCCGGCGGCGGGCCTGCTCGACGCCCCACCCGGCGAGCAGCTCGGTCTCCGGTCGCGGCACGAAGACCCCCGGCCCGACCGCCACCTCCAGGTGCCGGAACCCGGCCCGGCCGGTGAGGTGCTGCAACGGCTCCCGGTCGGCCCGCCGGGCCACCAGCGCCGCGAACCGGTCCCGCTGGTCGGGGTCGAAGCCGTCGGCGAGCGCCAGCCGCCCACGGGGCACGTCCAGCACGTACGCCGCCAACTGCTCGGCCTCGGCGCGAGCCGACTCCACCCCGGCGGCGGCGAGGGTGCGGGCGGCCCACGCCACGGCGAGTGTGGCCCGTTCGCGTTCTACCCCTCCGGGGGAGTGGCGTGGCAGGGAGGTCACGACATAATCATGAAGCGTCGCGAGCCCCGGCACGAGCGGGTGCGTCCCGACGCACACCGACAGGAGGTTGGCAGAGTGCCGTGGCTCGACCGGGTCGACGACCAGGTTGACGCTCTCCGTCGCGCCCGGGCCCTGCAGGAGGCGAGCCGCTCCGCGGAGGCGTGCGGCGTGCTCGACCGGGTGCTGCGCACCACCGCCGACCCGCACGCCCGGGCCGACGCGTTGGTCCAACGGCTCTGCGCGCTGATCAACCTCGGTCGGACGGCCGAGTTCACCCGGGCCATCGAGGACGCCTCGGGCGCCGTGCGGGATCTGCCCGAGCCGTACCTGCACGGGCACCTCAACGCGCTCGCCGCGCTGGCCGCGCACCACCAGGGCGCGCTGGACCGCTGCGTCACCCACCTCGTCCGGGCCGCCCGCGCACTGGGCGCGGCCGAGGAGGAGGACCGGGACACCGCCTGGGGTTGGCACGACCTGGCCATGGCGTACTCGTACCTCAGCTTCCACGGACACGCGCTGGGCGCGATCGAGCGGGCCCGCCAACACGGGCTGGCCGCCGGGCTGCCCGAGGAGCTCTTCGCCGCCCCGGGTATCCGGCTGCGCAACGCGGTCGCCCTCGACCACAACGGCGACAGCGACGGCTGCCTGCGGGTGCTCCGGGACATCGCCGCCGACCTGGCCCGGTTCGCCCGCAACGGCCGCAGCGACCGGATCCGGCCGAGCAGTCTGGCCGCGTACGGCTACGCGGCGGCCCGCCGGGCCGCCCTGGGCGACCCGGTGGAGCGTTCCGCCGAGGCGGACCCGATCCGGCTGCTCGGCCATGGCGGGGACAGCGCGCGGGCCCGGGACATGCGCCAACTCGGGCTGATCTGCCTGGCGGTGGCCGCCGGGCGACCGATCGAGGCGATCACCCGGCTCGACAGCGCCCAGGTCTCCGTCGAGACCCTGGGCGCGGCCGAGCCGGCCCGGCTGCGCAGCATCGCCTTCGCCCGGGCCGGCGATCACGCCGCCGCGCACCGGGTCGACCGGCTGGCGTTCCGCCTCGCCGCGCAGCGCAGCGACCGGCTGCGGGACGTCTACATCGACGGCATCGCCGCCCGCATCGACCACGAGGAGATGCGCCGGGAGGCCGCCCGGTACGAGGGCGAGGCGCTGACCGACCCGCTCACCGGCCTGCCCAACCGGCGTCGTCTGGAGCGGTACATCGGCTCGGCCACCGCCCAGGGCGAGCGGGTGGTGATCGGCGTCTGCGACCTGGACGGCTTCAAGGCGGTCAACACCCAGCACGGCCACCACTCCGGGGACCTGGTCCTGCAACGGATCGCCGGGGTGATCAACCGGGTGATGCGCCGGGGTGATTTCGTGGCCCGCTACGGCGGCGACGAGTTCGTGGTGGTGCTTCGCGACGCCGGGATGACAGAGGCATCGGAGGTGGCCCGCCGGATCGACGCGGCGGTCCGCACCGAGGACTGGGAGTCGCTGGTGCCGGGCACACCGGTCGGGGTGAGCATCGGTTTCGCCCAGGTCGACGTGGCCGGTGGCACGCCGCGCGACGCGCTCGGCGTCGCCTTCGAGACCGCCGACCGGGAGATGCTGCGGGCCAAGGCCCGCCCCCGCGACGGGGCCACCGGCATCCCGCACCGGGCCCGCTGACCGGTCGGCGCGGGACGCCGCCGGCCGGGTCACTGCCGCGACGCCACCCGCAGGGCCGCTGCCAGGTGCCGCTGCACCTGCGGGTCGGCGGCTGGGGCGGGTCAGCGGCGGGCGAGTTCGGTGTCGCCGGCCAGCCGGGCCGCCCGGTCGGCCTCGGCGAGGGCGTCCAGGACGCCGTCCAGGTCACCGGCGAGCGCCAGGTCCAGGTTGTACGCCGTGTAGCCGATCCGGTGATCGGTGATCCGGTTCTGCGGGAAGTTGTAGGTGCGGATGCGCTCCGAGCGGTCCACCGTACGCACCTGCGCCTTGCGGGCGTCGGAGGCGGCGGCGTCGGCCTGCTCCTGCGCCACCGCCAGCAGCCGGGCCCGCAGGATACGCATCGCCTGCTCCCGGTTCTGCAGCTGCGACTTCTCGTTCTGGCAGGAGACCACCACGCCGGTCGGCAGGTGGGTGATCCGGACGGCGGAGTCGGTGGTGTTCACCGACTGGCCACCCGGCCCGGACGACCGGAACACGTCGATGCGCAGCTCGTTCGGGTCGATGGTGACGTCGACGTCCTCCGCCTCCGGAAGCACCAGGACGCCGGCCGCGCTGGTGTGGATACGCCCCTGCGACTCGGTGACCGGAACCCGCTGCACCCGGTGCACCCCGCCCTCCCACTTCAGCCGGGACCACACCCCGTTGCCGCCCTCGGGGACACCCTTGCTCTTGATCGCCAGCGAGACGTCCTTGACCCCGCCCAGATCCGAGTCCTGCGCGTCGATCACCTCGGTCAGCCAGCCGCGACGCTCGGCGTACCGGGTGTACATCCGCAGCAGGTCGCCGGCGAAGAGTGCGGACTCCTCGCCGCCCTCGCCGGCCTTGATCTCGATGATCACGTCCTTGGCGTCGTGCGGGTCGCGTGGGATCAGCAGCTCGGCGAGGCGTTCCTCCAGCACCGGCAGGGTCGCCGCGATCGACTCGGCCTCGGTGGCGAAGGACGGGTCCTCGGCGGCCAACTCCCTCGCCGCGACCAGGTCGGCCCGGGCCTGCGCCAGCTCACCGGCGGCCTTGTGCAGCGGCACCAGCTCGGCGTACCGGCGGCCGACGCGACGCGCGGTGGCCTGGTCGGCGTGGATGGCCGGGTCGGCGAGGCGCTTCTCCAGGTCGGCGTACTCGTCGAGGAGGGCGGCCAGGCGCTCGCTGCTCATGCGGGGGTTCTCCTTCGACGATCAGCTGGCAAGGGGCGGAACGGACGAACGCCCGTGTCCGGCGGAAAGCCGGACACGGGCGTCGTCGGTGTGGCTACTTGGCCTTCTTCGCCTGAACCTTGGCGTACTTCTGCTGGAACTTGGCGACCCGGCCGGCGGTGTCGAGGACGCGCTGCTTGCCGGTGTAGAACGGGTGGCAGGCGCTGCAGGTCTCGACGTGGATGGCGCCGCCCTTGGCGGTGCTGCGGGTCGTGAAGGTGTTACCGCAGGAGCAGGAGACCTCGGTGGTCGCGTACTCCGGGTGGATGTTGGGCTTCATGTCGCCTCGGTCCTCTCGTCGGTGGTCGCCGGGTCGCCGCTGTTCCCCCCGCCGCTGCTACGCGACGGACTCGGGCGTGAACCGGAACCGGTGGCCGATTGACCAGTGTGCCATGGGCGTGAGCCGACCCGTCAGCCGGGCCGCACGATCGGTCCACCCCCGCCAACGCCCGGCGTACCTGTCGCATTCCCGCCGGCCCCGGGCAGCATTCACCTCGACCGCGTACGGTGAAGACGTGTCCGATTCGTCCCTGAACCGGAGCGGAACGGGCAGAACACCCCGGTTGGTCGCCACCCGAGGGCTGCCCGCCTCCGGCAAGACGACCTTCGCCCGTACCCTCCAGCCGGCCGTGGTCCGGGTCAACCGCGACGACCTGCGCCGGATGCTGCACGGCCAGCGGCTCTTCACCCAGCGGGCCGAGTACCAGGTGACCCTCGTCCAGCGGGCCCAGGTGGAAGCGCTGCTGCGCGCCGGCAGCAGCGTCTGCGTGGACGACACCAACCTGCGCTCGCGCACGCTGCGGGAGTGGGCCGACCTCGCCTTCCGGTACGACGCGCGGTTCGAGGTGCACGACTTCACCGACGTACCCCTGGCGGAGTGCCTGCGCCGCGACGCCGCGCGCGCCGAGGGCGACCGGGTCGGCGAGGCCGCGATCCGCCGCCTGCACGAGCGCTACCTGGCGAACCGGCCGCTGCCGCTGCCGGTGCCCACCGCCCGCGCCGGCCGCCCCGCCGCGGTGACCGCCGCGCCGGCCGCGCCGCAAGAGATCGTGCTGGTGGACATCGACGGCACCGTCGCGTTGAACGTCGCCCGCAGCCCGTACGACATGACCCGGGTCGGCGAGGACGCGCCGAACGAGGCGGTGATCGCGGCGGTGCGGGCGATGCACGCCGCCGGGTACGGGGTGGTCTTCTGCTCCGGCCGGGACGCGACGGCCCGGGACGCCACGGTGGCCTGGCTGGCCCGGCACGTCCGGGTGCCGTACCTCGGGCTGCACCTGCGGGCCGCCGGCGACCACCGGAAGGACACCGTCGTGAAGCAGGAGATCTACGAGCGCGAGGTACGCCACCGGTACCGGGTGGTCGGCGTCTTCGACGACCGGCAGCAGGTGGTACGGATGTGGCGGGCGCTCGGCCTGACCGTCTTCCAGGTGGCCGAGGGCGACTTCTGACCGTCCCCTGTGCGGGGTGCGGACACGACGAAGGGCACGACCGCCACGGCCGTGCCCTTCGTACGGTCTCTGCCGGGAGAGGTCACTCCCCCGGCGTCGACTTGGCGATCTGCATCAGGAACTCGATGTTGGTACGGCTCTGCTTGAGCCGGTCCAGCAGGAGGTCGAGCGCCGCCTGCGAGTCCAGCGAGTGCAGCACCTTGCGGAGCTTGTGGATGATGGCCAGCTCCTCCGGCGCGAGCAGGATCTCCTCCTTGCGGGTGCCGGACGGGTGGATGTCGATGGCCGGGAAGGTTCGCTTGTCGGCGATCTTCCGGTCCAGCTTCAGCTCCGCGTTGCCGGTGCCCTTGAACTCCTCGAAGATGACCGTGTCCGCCATGGACCCGGTCTCCACCAGCGCGGTGGCGAGGATGGTCAGCGAGCCACCGTTCTCGATGTTGCGGGCCGCACCCAGGAAGCGCTTCGGCGGGTAGAGGGCGGTGGAGTCGATACCACCCGACATGATCCGGCCGCTGGCCGGCGCCGCCAGGTTGTACGACCGGCCGAGCCGGGTCACCGAGTCGAGCAGCACGACGACGTCGTGCCCCAGCTCGACCAGGCGCTTGGCCCGCTCGATCGCCAACTCCGCCACCGTGGTGTGGTCCTGCGGCGGACGGTCGAACGTGGCCGCGATGACCTCGCCCTTCACCGACCGCTGCATGTCGGTGACCTCTTCCGGACGCTCGTCCACCAGCACCACCATCAGGTGGCACTCCGGGTTGTTGTGCGTGATCGCGTTCGCGATGGCCTGCAGCACCATGGTCTTGCCGGCCTTCGGTGGCGACACGATCAGCGCACGCTGACCCTTGCCGATCGGCATGACCAGGTCTATCACCCGGGTGGTGAGGATGTGCGGCTCGGTCTCCAGCCGCAGCCGCTCCTGCGGGTAGAGCGGGGTGAGCTTGTAGAACTCGGGGCGACGCTTGGCCTCGTCCGGCTCCATGCCGTTGATGGTGTCCAGGCGGACCAGCGGGTTGTACTTGTCCCGCCGCTGCTCACCGTCCCGAGCTGCTGCCCGCACCGCACCGGTGATCGCGTCACCGCGGCGCAGACCGTACTTCTTGATCTGGGACATCGAGACGTACACGTCGTTCGGGCCGGCCAGGTAGCCGGTGGTCCGGACGAAGGCGTAGTTGTCCAGCACGTCGATGATGCCGGCCACCGGGACGAGCACGTCGTCCTCGCCGACCTGCGGCTCACGGCCGCCACCATCGCCGCCCTCGCTCCGCTCGCCCCGGCCCCGCCGGCGGTCCCGGAAGCGGCTGCGCCGGCCGCGCCGGCCGCCGTTCTCGCCATCCTCGTCGGAGTCGTCGGTGCGCTGGGCCCGCTCGACGCCCCGCTCGTTGCGGTCACCGCGGTCACCGCGGTCGTTGCGCTCGCCCCGATCCCCGCGGTCGGCACGCTCGGTTCGCTCGTTGCGCTCGCCCCGATCGGTCCGATCGGTCCGCTCGCCCCGATCAGTCCGATCGGTCCGCTCAGCCCGATCGGTCCGCTCGCCCCGATCAGTCCGCTCAGCCCGCTCAGTCCGATCGGTCCGCTCGCCCCGATCAGTCCGATCAGTCCGCTCAGCCCGATCGGTCCGCTCGCCCCGATCAGTCCGCTCAGCCCGCTCAGTCCGATCGGTCCGCTCGCCCCGATCAGTCCGATCGGTCCGCTCAGCCCGATCGGTGCGGTCCCGGCTGCCACGGCCCTCACCACGCTCGGTGGTCTCCGGAGTGGCGGCCTCCTCGGCCCCCGCCTCCGGGGCACGGGTCTCGGCGGCCCGGGTCTCGGCGGCGGCGGCCCGGCTACGCCGGGTCCGGGTACGCCCCTCGGCCGCACCGGCGGTGGCCGGCGCGGCGGAAGCCTGCTCCGCGGTCTCCCGTACCTCGGCGCGGACCTCTTCGCGGGCAGGAGCGGTCGCGGTCGCGGCGGCGACCTCGGCCCGCGGTCGAGGGGTGCCGGTCGCGGCGCCGCCCTGCTGCCGCTCGGTGATCGCGCTGATCAGCTCGCCCTTGCGCATCCGCGCCGTACCGGAGATGCCGAGCGACGCGGCCAGGCTCTGCAGCTCCGGCAGCAGCATCGCCGACAGACCGGTGCCGCTGCGCCGACGGCGGGCGGGGGCGGCGGTGGTGGCTTCGCCAGCGACGTTGGAAACATCCGACGTCACGTCGGTGGTGTCGCTCAATGGATTCCTTCCCTCGATAGGCCGGGACTGCCCGGAGTCGACGAACTCAGGTGGCCGGGCGGCCTCGGTGCACCCGCCTCGCACTGACGCGTCGCGGGAGTCTGTGGCACAGCAGCCGGTCAATCTCCCGACTCACCACCATCGGTGAGCAGGTCTCGCCGTCTGCGGCGACCTGTGGAAACTGCGGTGCGGCGTGGGCCTTTGGCAGGAGTGACGGGCTTACCGCCGAGAGCTTCGGGGGTGCGCCGACCCGCAGGAAGATCGCATGCTTCGCGGCTGTGCTGAGTCTAGAGCGTAATCAACTCTTCCGACCTGCGGCAACAGGACCCCGCTCGGCGTGTCCCAGTCTACCCCGCGAGACGGTCGCACCGCTCGCCTCTATCGCCAACCGCCAGACCTGCCATTCTGTTCCCGTCCGGAAGTCAGTGGGCGGTTCGGTCAACGCCAGCACGGTCGGCCCCGCCCCACTGACCACGGCCGCCACACCAGCCGCACGCAGAGCCTCGACCAGTGCCGCCGTCTGCGGCATGCCGGGAGCACGGTAGCCCTGGTGCAGCCGGTCCACGGTGGCCGGCACCAGCAGCCCCGGCTCGGCGGTCAGGGCGTGCACCAGCAGCGCGGCGCGGCCGGCGTTCGCAGCGGCGTCGACGTGTGGGACGGTGGCCGGCAGCGCCGCCCGGGCAGTCTCGGTGAAACCCCGCTCGGCCGGCACGAACACGGTGGGCCGGACGCCCTCGGCCACCGGCAGTGACACCGCCCGCGCCCCGGACGGCTCGGTCCAGGCGACGGTGAAGCCGCCCAGCAAACAGGGGGCGACGTTGTCCGGATGGCCTTCGATCTCGGCGGCCAGCCGCAGTGCCGCCTCGTCGTCGAGCCGCTGCCCACCGTCGGTCACCAGCGCGCGGGCCAACAGCACCCCGGCCACGATCGCCGCCGAGGATGAGCCCAGCCCCCGGGCCTGCGGGATCCGGTTGACGCACTCCAGGACCAACCCCGACGGCTGTCCGCCGAGCGCGTCGAAGGTGACCCGCATGGCACGGACCACCAGGTGCCGATCATCCTCCGGCAGCTCGCCGGCGCCCTCGCCGCCGACCGTGACCCGGACGCCGCCGGCGGCCACCTCGGCCGCCACGTCGTCGTACAGCCCGAGGGCCAGGCCCAGCGCGTCGAAGCCCGGCCCCAGGTTGGCGCTGGTGGCGGGGACCCGGACCCGGACCGGCCCGGTGGCGAATGTCAACGGCACCGGCTCATGCTAGGACCCCGGGCCGACGTCGGGGAGCGCCGCCCGGCGGGTGGGACGGGATCGTTACCCACCGGGCGTGACCGTCGACGCCGGTGCGACGGCCGGGTCGGCGAGCGACAGCCGGCGGGTGGCGACCCGCCAACCCACCGCGTACACCAGCGTCACCAGGCCACAGCCGGCCAGCACCACCCGCTCGTCCACCACGTCCACCACCGCGGCGACCACGAGTTGGCTCACCGAGATGGCCAGCGTCGCCAACATCATGTCGGTGGCGAAGACCCGCCCGCGCAGCCGGTCCGGCACCTCGCCCTGGAGGGCGAAGTTGGACAGCACCCAGTTGCTGCCGCCGCCGAAGTGCGCGACGAAGACCAGCAGCAACACCAGCGGGAACCAGCCGGCCACCGAGGTGCCCAGGTAGGCCAGCCCGTACAGCGACATCGACACGGCCAGGCCGGGCAGCAGCCAGGCCCGGTCGGTGAGCACCCGGCGCATCAGCAGCGGCCCGACCAGTGCGCCCGCGCCCCGGGCGGCGAAGAGCAGACCGGTGCCGACCGAGCCGGCACCGTACACCCCGGCAAGCAGCGGGAAGACGGTGAGCACGCCGTTGCCCAGGCCGACGGCCGACTTCACGGTGACCAACGCCAGCACCCGGGGCCGGCGGCCGATGTGCCCGAGCGCCTCGCCGATCGCCGCCCAGGTGCGCGGCGCCGGCTCGTCGGCGTCCCGGGCAGCCTGCAACGGGCGGCGGATCCGCGCGGCCAGGCACGCGGCCAGCGCCAGGCCGACCGCGGCCACCCAGAAACTGGTGTACGGCCCGGTTGCCGCACTGAGCACGCCGCCGAGCGAGGCGCCGACCACCGTCATGGTGCCCCAGGCGGAACCCGCGATGGCGTTGCCGGCGGCCAACTCGCGCGGCAGCAGCACGTTGGGCAGGGCGGCCTGCGCGGCCGGCGAGTAGAACGCCTTGGCGACCGCGACCGCGGCGATCGCCACCATGGCCAGCCAGGCGGTGCCGGCGCTACGCACCCCGAGCAGGAGCAGCACGCCGGCCAGGGCGGCGAGGTTCGCCGCCATCATGATTTTCTTTCGGTCGAAGCGGTCCGCGATCGTCCCGGTGTACGGCAGCAGCAGGGCCACCACGCCGGTGTCCAGCGCCAGCACCAGCGCTCCCCAGACACCGCTGCCGGTCAGCTCGGGCAGCAGTACGAGCAGCGGCACCATGACGAACCAGTCCGCGCCGAAGACGACCAGTTCGGCCAGGAACAGGTTGCGGAAGTCCCGGTTGCGGGTCAGGACCTCAAGGGTGGAGGACACGTGCCGGAACCCTACCCCGACCGGTCACCTCGACACCTTCCCGCGGCCCGCCACCGACACCAGGCGCGGGCGGGGCGGCCCACCGAGGTGGCCCGCCCCGTCCGGGCGCGTCGCCGCTACTGGGTCGGGGGCAGCGGCGACCTGCGGCTGCGGGGCAGGCGCAGCACCTCGAACTGGTCGGTACCGTCCAGCAGCGCCGCCGACGGGGTCGGGCGGGCCGGCGTACGCTCCGAGCCGGCGTCCGCCGGCGTACCGTCGGCCGCCGCCGGCGTGCCACCAGGACCGGCGGCCGGGACGAGCGCGCCGGCATTGGCGGCGTCCGGAGCCGGTAGCCCGGCCGGGTCCGGACGGCCCCGGCGGCCGATCCACCGCTGCCGCAGCGACTCCTTGGTGTGCTCCACCATCGTGTAGAGCGTCGGCACCAGGACCAGGGTCAGCAGCGTGGAGCTGAGCAGGCCGCCGATCACCACCACGGCCAGCGGCTGGGAGATGAACCCGCCCTCGCCGGTCAGCCCGAGGGCCATCGGCAGCAGCGCGAAGATGGTGGCGACCGCGGTCATCAGGATCGGACGCAGTCGACGCCGGCCGCCCTCGACCACCGCCTCGGCGACCCCCATGCCGCGCGCCCGGTACTGGTTGACCAGGTCGAGCAGGACGATCGCGTTGGTCACCACGATGCCGACCAGCATCAGCACACCGATCAGCGCCGGCACGCCGAGCGGGGTACCGGTGGCCAGCAGCAGCGCGATCGCGCCGGTTGCGGCGAACGGCACCGAGATCAGCAGGATCAGCGCCTGGGTGATGCTGCGGAACGTGCCCGCCATGATCAGGAAGACGATGGCGATCGCCGCCAGCACGGCCAGGCGCAGGTCGGCGAAGGCCTCCTGCTGGTCCGCGCTCGCCCCACCGACGGTCAGGGTCGCGCCCGGCACGTCGACGTCGTCCAGCCGCTGCCGCAGCTCCTGGGTGGTGGCGCCGAGGTTGGCGCCCGTGGCGGTGCCGGTGACCGTGACGCTGCGCTCGCCGTCGATCCGGGTGACCTGCGGCGGGCCGTAGACGGTGCGCAGCTTCGCGATCGTGCCCAGCTTCACCGGGCCGACTGGCAGCGCGAGCAGCTGCTCCACCGTGGTTGGCGGGGTGGCGGTGCTGTGCAGCAGCACGTCCTGCCGGACGCCGTCGAGCGACACCTGGCCGAGCGGGGTGCCCCGGTAGGCCTGCGCC
>NZ_SMJY01000152.1:0-15237 GCF_004348355.1 Micromonospora sp. KC721
GGCGGGGCCGGCGTCGTCTCGCGGAGCAGGGCGGACAGCCCCGCCCGCCGGGCCACCACGGTCAACCGGTCCCCGGCCGAGATCACCATCCGCGGGTCGATCCGCCAGTCGGTCCGCTGCCCGGCCGGCGTGTGGGCGAGCAGGCGTACCTCGCCGGGGCGGGCCACGGCGGACAGCGGGCTGCCGTCCAACGGGGCGCCGGCCACCACCGGCACCTCGACCACCAGCAGCGCGTGCCGGCCGACCGGGATGGTGGCGATCACCGCCCGGTCCAGCAGCGCGGCGGCGAACGCGGGCGCGGCCAGGTACGACACGCTGCGCGAGATGCCGATACCGAACGCCTTCTGGATCCGCTCGGCGAAGTCGCCGTCGAAGAGCCGCAGCACCATCCGCAGCTCCGGGTTGAGACCCCGGGCGGTCAACGCGGCGCGCAGGTTGGCCCCGTCGTCGGTGGAGACCACGACCAGTGCCTGGCAGTGTTCGACCGACGCGGACCGCAGCGTCTCCTCCCGGGCGGCGTCACCGACGATCATCGGTACGCCCAGCCGCCGGGCCAGCGACGCCCCGCGCGCGTCGGCGTTGCGGTCGATCGCCACCACCTCGACGCCGAAGTCACGCAGCTGGGCCATCACCCGGGTGCCGATGTTGCCCAGCCCCACCACCACGACGTGGCCGGTGCGCTCCGGTTGGATCCGGCCCGAGTGCAGGGCCAGCCGGGTGTTGACGATCCCGTCCACCACCACGGCGGTGATCAGCGGGATCAGCGCCAGCCCGGCGAGGTTGAGCACCACCTGCATGATCTGGGCGGCGGCCGGCTTGGTGACGTCCGGGTCCTGCCCGCTGAGCGTGGTGACCAGGGTCAGGTAGATCGCCTCGGCCCAGCTCACGTCCGTCGCGCGGGCGTTCAGCCAGCCCAGCCCGGCGATCACCGCCAGCAGCAGGAGCACCGCGATGCCGATCTTGCGGGTGGCGAAGCTGCGGACCGCCCGCAGCAGCACGGCCAGCGGCTGCCGCCGGCGACGCGCGCGGACCAGCCGGCGGGCGGCCAGCTCCGTCCCGGCCGGCTGCCCGGTCGCCTCGGCGAGCACCACGTCGGCCGAGTGTTCGTCGGCGGGCAGCACCCGGACCAGTTCCGGGTCGGTGGTGACCGCCAACCCGCAGACCACGTCGGCCGAACGTACGTCGTCGCGCTCGGCGACGTAGAGGGTGCGGCCGGCGTGCCGGAAGTGGGTGGGCGCGACCTCGCCGAGCGCGGCGGCGACGAACGCCGGGGCGGCCATCGAGGCGTCCGAGAGCACCGCCGAGTCGGGGAAGAGCTCCCGCAGGCCGTTGGCGAGGCTGGTGTTGAACATCCGGACCACCAGACGAAGCCGGGGCTCCACCTCCTGGGCGCAGAGCGCGGCGTGCATGTTGCCGACGTCGTCCTGGTGCAGCAGGGCGAGCCCGGCCGCTCCGGCCAGGCCGGCCCGGCGGAACGTCGCCTCGTCCAGCCGATCGGCCCGGACCACCTGCACGCCCTCCAGTTCCCGGCCGTCCGGCCCGTCACCGCGGCGACGCTCCGGCACGATCAGGGTGATGCGTACCCGGCCGGCGGCCAACTCCGGGGCGAGCAGCGCCCGGGTCACCCAGTACGACAGCGGGTCCTGACCGCAGATCACGTAGTGCCGGCGGTGGTCGTTGCCGCGCCACAGCCGCAGTCCGGCGGGCCGGCGAGCGCGGTCGTGCTGGGGCTCCGCCATGCCCGGATGGTAGTCAGCCGCTCGCCGTACGCGCAGCCCCGTCGATCATGCAGGCATGTCACGCCTGGCGGCGGGTAGAGCACCGCCGTGCAGACGTTCCTCCCGTACCCCGACTTCCTGGCCAGCGCCCGGACGCTGGACCAGCGGCGGCTGGGCAAGCAGCGGGTGGAGACCCTCCAGGTGCTGCGCGGGTTGACCCGGCCGGACTACGGCTGGCGCCACCACCCGGCGGTACGCATGTGGGCCGGCTACGAGGAGGCGCTGACCCGGTACGGGCTGGACGTCTGCGCCGTGTGGTGCGAGCCGGGTCGGGCGGACACCTGCGCCGGCAGTTTGGTCGGCGAACTGGCGAGCGCCTGCGGCCTCACCGCCGTCCGCCGTCAGGCGGAGCTGGCCGAGGCCGGTGAGCTGCCGCCCTGGCTGGGCCGGGAGGACCTGCACCGCAGCCACCGCTCGTCGCTGCTGCGCAAGGATCCGGCGCACTACGGGCCGCTGTTCGGCGACGTCCCACCCGACCTGGAGTACGTCTGGCCCGCCTCGGACCGGCAGCGGCGCTGTGCGCTGCCGCCGGACGCCGAACGGACCGGCTGACGGCTTTCGTGGCAGGCCGGCACATGACCTTGTCGCAGGTGGTGGGCTGGCTCATCGGCGTCCGCGAGCACCTGGTCGACCCGGGTGGCGGTGGCGCTCCCCGGGTGCCGCGACCGACCACGGCCCTGGTGGTCGGCGGTGGGATCGCCGGTATGTCGGCGGCGGTGGTGCTTGCCGAACGCGGGATCCGGGTGACGGTGCTGGAGGCTGCGCCGGCCCTCGGCGGCCGGCTCGGCGCCTGGCCGGAAGTCCTCGCCGATGGCATCCAGGTCAACGAGCACGGTTTCCACGCGTTCTTCCGGCAGTACTACAACTGGCGGTCGATCATGCGCCGGATCGATCCGGCGCTGGCCTTCCTCAAGCCGGTCGCCGGGTACCCGGTGCTGAGCGGGCGGTGGCCGGCCGAGGAGTTCGGCAGGTTGCCGCCGGCTCCGCCGATGAACCTGCTCGCCCTGCTGGCCCGTAGTCCCAGTCTGCGCCTGGCCGACCTGCGCCGGATGGACCGGGACGCGGCGTTGCCGCTGCTCAGCTACCACCCGGCGGGTACCTACGCCGAGTTCGACGACACCACCGCCGACGCGCTGCTCACCTCGCTCAGGCTGCCGGACCGGGCGCGGGCGATGCTGTTCGAGGTCTTCTCGCACTCGTTCTTCAACCACGAGACGGCGATGTCGGCCGCCGAGATGATCGCCCAGTTCCATTTCTATCTGCTGGGCAATCCGGAGGGGTTGGCGTTCGACTGCCCGGACGAGGACTACGCGACGGCGATCTGGCAGCCGTTGGCCCGGCACGTGACGCGGCACGGCGGCCGGGTGGTCACCGGTGTCGCCGCCGCCCGGCTGGACCGGCAGCCCGACGGCTGGCGGGTGACCGCCGCCGACGGTAGCCGGTACACGGCCCGGCACGTGGTGCTCGCCGTCGATCCGCCCGCGCTCGCCGCGCTGGTCGCCGCCTCCCCCGGCCTGGTCGCGGAAGCACCCCGGCTGGTGGCACGGATGCCGGCGTTCGGCCAGGCCGGCCCGCCGTACGCGGTGGCGCGGTACTGGCTGGACGGGGACGTCCGCGCTGACCGGGCGGTGTTCAGCGGGGTGTCCCGGCAGCCGACGCTGGACTCGGTGGCTCTCTACCACCGGCTGGAGAACGAGTCCCGCCGCTGGGCGGAACGGACCGGCGGGTCGGTGGTGGAGTTGCACGCCTACGCCTGCGAGCCGGGCGTGCCCGCCGGCGAGCTGGCCGAGCGGATGCGGGTGGAGCTGTGCCGGCTGTGGCCGGAGGCCGCCGGCCTGCGGGTCCGCGAGTTGCGGGCCCGGGTCGAGGCGCGGGCCCCGGCGTTCGCCCCCGGCAGCCACGCCGGCCGCCCGGGGACACGCACCGACGCCGAGGGTCTTTACCTGGCCGGCGACGGCATCCGGACCGAGTTCCCCAGTGCGTTGATGGAGCGGTCGGCGGCGACCGGGATCAGCGCCGCCAACCACATCCTGCGGGCCGAGGGCGCCGCCGCCGAGCCGGTCCGTTCGGTCCGCCCGCATGGCCTGTTGGCCCGCCCTTGACCGGCGACCCTGAGGATCCGTTCCGGGGCGGCCGAAGGAGCGGTTCGCCAATCCGGACAAAACCTCCCATCTGCTGTTCTACGCTGGGTTCACGTCCGTCGACAGCCGGTCAGCGACCGGCACGGGAGGTCGCCGAGGGTGTCGCCACTGCACCGGTACGTCGAAGAGGTCGCGGGCGTCGCCGAGGACAGGCGCGACGACGCGTACGGGTTGCTCCGCGACGAACGGGCGTGCATCGTCACCGCGCTGCGGCTGGGGTGGTGGATGGCCGACGCCTACCACCACGCGCAGACCGCCGACCTGACCGGCCCGGACGCCGCGCCGGTCACCGCCCCCGCCAAACTCTCCAACCTCACCGAGATGTCCGGCTGGCACCGGATGCGGATGTACCTGGACGGGGTGGATGTCGCCCTGGCCCAGATCGCCGAGCTGACCGCCCCCGACCGGCCCGGGCCGTCCACCGCCACCGCCCGCGCCCGGGCCGGTGGCGATCCGCTGCTGCTCGCCCTGGACGAGTTGAACGTGGACGTGCTGCGCTGGGCGATGGCCACCAACCACCGGGTGGGGCTGGCGTACCGGTTGGGTCGCTCGCTGGCCGACACCGTACGGCAGAGCGACGCCGACCGGCTGGTGCACCGCTTCGGTGGCCGGCACGTCGAGATCAGCCGCTGGCTGGACGAGCTGGCCAGCGTGCTGCCGCCGTACTCGGCGGCGGTGGTGCGACGCTCACTGCGGACCTGGGCCACCGCGGTCACCCGGGCCGCCGTCGGCGACCCGGCCGAGCCCGGGACCGCGGAGCTGGCCCGGGAGCTGCGCAACCAGGGTGACCTGTGGCGGGGCGTGCTCACCGGCGGACTGCACCCGAAGGACCTGCTCGACGAGGAGAACTGGGCGGTGGTCGCCCGCAACCTGATCATCCGGGACCGGAAACTCGTGGTCCAGGCGGCACGGGGCATCTTCTGGCCGGTGCTCCTACCCCTGCTGGTGGTGCTCGGCGCGGTCGTCGGGGTGAGCGCCGCAGCGGCGGCCGGCTCACCCACCACCCGGGCGGCCGTGGCGCTGGTCGGCCTCGGCGCCGGACTCACCGCGATCTGGCGCTCGGTCTCCGGGCCGGCGCTCTCCGTCGCCGCCGAGGTCAACCGGCCGCTGCTGGACAGCGAGCTGATCGCCCAGATGGCCGAGCGGATCAACCGGCCGCTGGCGGCGGCGCGCGCCGCACGGCGCACCACACGACAGCGACAGCCCGACCGTACGGAGCCGGGATCGAAATACGTTGCTCCCGTCTCCGGGATCGACCTACCGTGATCGCGCAAGGTCAACCAGTCAGCCGGGAGCTCGCCATGTCGTTGTCGCACCTGGGGTGCGCGTGGTCGGCGCTGCCCGTCGAGGGTTGCCGAGCCGATGGTCCCCGGGACGGGTGACCCGCCTGCCGCGTGCACCCCACGCGCCCAGCCGCCCGTCCCGTTTCCGGACCGGGCGGCTTTCCGCTGGCCGGCCCGGTGCGCCGCCGATCATGAAGGGAGAGCCCGGTGGACGCCGTCCTCGTCATCAACGCCGACCTCGGCCCGCTGCACCGGGTCACCGTCCAGCACGCGATCCGGATGCTCTGCCGCCGGGTCGCCGAGATCCACGAAGCCGAACCGGACCAGGTGATCGGGGTCTTCCCGGTCCCCCGCGTGGTACGCCTCGTCCGGTACGTCGTGACCCGCTGGCGGTTCTCGGCCGGGCCGGCCTGGTCCCGGGCCGGTGTGCTCCGGCGCGACGCCCGGTGCTGCGCGTACTGCGGCGGGCCGGCGAGCACCATCGACCACGTCCTGCCCCGTTCGCGCGGCGGCCGGAACACCTGGCGCAACACGACCGCCGCCTGCTACGCCTGCAACCAGCGCAAGGGTGACCGGACGCCGACCGAGGCGGGCATGCCGCTGCGGCGCGAGCCGGTCGTCCCAAGCTGGGCGTCGCTGGCCGGGCGGTGACGGGCCGGCCGGCGGGCACAGGGGGCCGTGTCGGAGGTACGCCTCCGGCGCGACGCCCGCCGGCCCCACCCGTTCGACGTCGGCCGGCGGTCAGCGTCCGTCCGACGGTGACCAGGTGAAGGTCGGGGTCCGCCGTTCGTGGTGGGCGGTGACCCCCTCGTGGGCCTCTCCGCTGTCCCGCACCTTCCGGTGCCACCAGGCGACCCGGGCCGGACCGGCCCGCTCGTCGACAATCTCCTTGGCCGCAACGACGCTGAGCTGGGAACGTTGGACGATGGCGGCGGTGACGGCGTCGACCCGGGCGGTGAACGCGTCGGCCGGCAGCACCTCGTCGACGAGACCGACCCGCAGCGCCCGCTCGGCGTCGATCAGCTCGGCGGTGAACAGCAGGAACTTCGCGGTCGACGGGCCGACCAGGCGGGTGAGCCGGCGGGTGGTCGGCGCCGGGTAGACCAGCCCGAGCCGGGCCGGTGGCACGCCGAACCGGGCGTCCTCGGCGGCGAACCGCAGGTCGCAGGCGACCGCGAGCTGGCAGCCTCCGCCGACGCAGGCGCCGCGTACGGCGGCGACGGTCGGCTTGGCGAAAGTGGCCAGCCGTTCCTCGGCGGCCACCGCGATGCTGTGGTCACCCGCGTCGAGCAGTTCGTCCAGATCACCCAGGTCGGCCCCGGCGCAGAAGGTACCGCCGGCCCCGGTCAACACCAGCGCCCGCACCGACGGGTCGGCCTCCAGGCCGTCCAACAGCACCGGTAGCTGCCGCCACATGGCCGGCGTCATCGCGTTGCGCCGCGCCGGATGATGGATGGTCACCGTCGCCACCGCGCCGGTCACCTCAACGGTCAGCTCCGCCTCCGACACCGCCCACCGTCCTTCCGCACCGGCCGGTCCGCACCGACCCGTGCGGCGACCATAACGGCGCGGGCCCGGCGGCCACCCGCGAGGGGTGGCCGCCGGGCCCGTCGACAACCAGGTCAGCCTAGGCGACGTCGACCGCGGCGTCGTCGACCACGAAGGACGTCTGCCGCGAGTTGTCCTCCACGCCGACGAACTTCAGCGTGACCGTCTGGCCGGCGTACGGCGCCAGCGAGAAGGACTTCGGCGCGTACCCGGTGGCCTTGTCCAGGTTCGAGTAGCTGGCCAGGGTGGTCAGTACCCTGCCGGCGGAGTTGACCACCTGCACCTTCAGCGTGTCGTACGCGCTGCCGGCGGTCTCCGCCGAGTCGATGTGCAGCCAGAAGCTGAACCGGTACGACGTGCAGCCGGCCGGCAGGCTCACCGCCTGGGAGAGGGTGTCGGTGCGGGTGCTGCCGTACCCGTTCAGCCAGGCGTTGCGGGTACCGGTGCGGGCTGGTTGCCCGGTGAACGTGCCGATCACGCCCGAACTGGGCGCCCACCCGGTGGTGCCGGACTCGAAGCCGCCGTTGTCGAGCTTCGGCCCGGGGCTGGCGCAGCTGCCGGTCCCGTTGACGGTCAGCGTGTACGTCGCCGTCCGGGTGGCGGAGCCGGTGCCGGTCACGCTCACCCGGTAGGTGCCGGGCGGAGTGCTCGTCGTGGTGGCGATGGTGAGCACCGACGAGTTGCCGGCGGTGACCGACGACGGGCTGAACGACGCGGACGAACCGGCCGGCAGGCCGTGGGCCGACAGCGTCACGGTCTGCGCGTTACCGCTGGTGACGGTGGTGCCGACGGTGGTGCTGACCGAGCCGCCCGGATCGAGAGAGCCGGCGGTCGGGGAGAGCGAGACGGAGAAGTCGTTGCCGCTGGAGCAGGGCGCGTCGGTGCCCGCGACGTTCACCGCGGTCCACGCCGCCTGCACGGCCCGGTACTCGGTGGAGCAGCTGCCGTACAGATCGGTGGCGGCGCGCAGGGTGTAGGCCCGCGCGGTGTTCGACGGGGTGGTGGTGTTGACGTACGCGGTGGTCGACGTGAAGTACACGTCGAGCGCCCGGTACCAGATCTTCTCCGCCTTGGCCCGGCCGACGCCGGTCACGGCCGGCGCGGAGCCGCACACCGGCGAGGTGCCGTACGGGGTGACGCCGGTGCCCTCGGCGAGGTTGAAGAAGAAGTGGTTGGCCACGCCGGAGGAGTAGTGCACGTCCTTGTTCTTGGTGCCGGTGCTCCAGCAGCTGTCGGACGCGCCGTCCAGCGCCGGGTCGTACATGTGGCGCAGCGGCGTGCCGTCGCCGTTGAAGTCGAGCTTCTCGCCGATCTGGTAGTCGGCCGGGTCGGCGGCGGTGTTGGCGTAGAACTCCACCATCGTGCCGAAGATGTCGCTGGTGGCCTCGTTGATGCCGCCGGACTCACCGGAGTAGAGCAGCCCGCCGGGCACCACGTTGTCGCTGATGCCGTGGCTCATCTCGTGGGCGGCCACGTCGAGCGACACCAGCGGCCGGGCGTTGCCGACGCCGTCGCCGTACGTCATCCGGGCGCCGTCCCAGAAGGCGTTGTTGTAGTTGTTGCCGTAGTGCACCCGGCTGGGTACGCCCCGGCCGTCGCCGAAGATGCCGTTGCGGCCGTGCACGTTCTTGAAGTAGTCGAACGTCTTGGCCGCACCGAAGTGCGCGTCGACCGCCGCCTTCTGCCGGGGGTTGGTGTCGCCCCAGGTGTTGTCGGAGTTGGTGAACGTGGTGCAGGTCGACGTGCCGTTGTTCATGTCGCAGGTCGAGCCGTTGCCGCGTACCGGGTCGACCATCGAGTACAGGCTGCCGGAGACCGTGGTGTCGATGTCGACCGTGCCCGAGTGGAGGCTCTGGCCGGTGCCGGCGATCATCTCGATCTCGTCGTGGGTGCCGATCACCTTGCCGCTGATCGCGTCGATGATGACGTGGAAGCGCGACGGGGTCTGGCCGTCGGTGTGCCAGCCGGTGAGGACGGTCTCGTAGGCGAGGCGACCCGTGCCGCTGCTGGCGTCCACGAAGAGTTCCGGGGTGCCGACGCGCTCCAACTTGCCCTTGAACTGCTGCCGGGCGAGCACCCTGGCCCGGGTCACCGTCAGCCGGGGGGTGGTGGAGAGGGTGAGCGGAGCGGCCAGGCCCACCGAGGAGCCGGCGTAGATGCCGTTGGGCGCGGTGTGGACGACGAAGTCACCGCCGTTGACGCGCAACCCCCGGTAGGTGCGGGTGTAGCGGGTGTGTGACGCACCGTTCGCGTCCACCTTGGTCCGGACCGCCTGGTACGCCTCGGCGGCGGTGCCCTGGACGGCGCCGGGGTTGCTGCGCAGCACGGTGGCGGCACGGGCCGCGGACGAGGGGGCCGGAGCGGGGGCGGGTGCCGCCTGAGCTGTGGTGACGACGCAGCTCAGCATGCCGCCGGTGAGCAGCATCGCGCCGACGGCGGCAAGGGGTCTTTTCACGTGCCCTCCTGGCAGGGAAACCTGTGACCGGGGTAGCGCTCGTCGACACCGACACTGGCCGAACGGGGGAGGGCGTCCTGCTGACGGAACCCGACGGCGACGGTGCGCGTCCGACCGGCATGAGATCATCCCCCCTGGCCATTGTCAAGATCGCCGTGTTGGCCGGGCTGCTGACCGGCTGCGCGAGCGCCCCGACCGGCACCCCGTCGGCCGACGCCACCCCCGAGGGCACGGCGAGCAGCGCCACCGGCCGGGCCGACTTCCGGGTCGTCCTGACCCGCACCGGTGGTCTGGCGGGCCGCGACGACACGGTGACCGTCGAATCGGACGGGCAATGGACGGTCACCGGCCGGGGTGGCGCCCTTCGGAAGGGTCGACTCTCGTCCGCCGGTCTCGACCAGCTCCGCGCGTTGACGGAGAACGCCACCAGCGGCGACGGCGGGGCGAGCACCGGTGGCCGCTGCGCGGACACCTTCCGGTACCGGCTCACCGTCCCGGCGGGCAGCGTCGCGTGGACCGACTGCCCCACCGGTCCGCAGCCGCCGCCGGCCGCCGCCACGATCGCGTACCTGCTGTTCACCGCGACCGGGATCGACGGACCGGTCACGGGCTTCACACCGGCACCGCGGGCCGCCGGCTGAGAAGCCGAGGCGCTGGTCGACGCGGTGCTTTCCGGGCTGGACAGATGATCGTCACGTTTGCCGGGTAACCTACCGCTCCGATCCGTCGAGGAGCATCATGCCGAAAAGTCGCCCCATCGGCCCACCCGGGCTGTTTGCCCTGCTCACCACGCTGCTGATCACCAGTGCCGTGGTGCTGACCTCGGGCTGCGCCCGGGTGGGCGGGCAACCGGCGGCGACACCGGCCCCGACGGCGACGACCGCCCGGACGTTGGCCCTGCCGGAGACGGTGCTGGGCCTGCCCCGATCCCCCAAGCCGGAGCTGACCCGGGTCTCCCGGTCGTCGCTGGAACGGTTGCGGGAATCCGCCGCCGACGTGACCAGCAGCGTCGACGGGGCGTACACGGGGCGGGCCCGGACCGCCGACGCGGTCGTGGTCAGCGGGGTGTCCGGCAGGTTCACCGACCTGGACGCGACCCTGACCCGGGTGCTGCGCCCGTACCCGGTCACCACCTTCCGCACCGTGGAGTACGGCCGGTTCAACGGCGAGGCCCGCTGCGGCCGGGGACGCACCGAAAACAAGCGCTACCTGACCGTCTGCGGCTGGGCGGACCCACAGACGGCCGGCGTGGTCGCCTTCATCTCCGCCCGCAGACAGCTGGAACTCACCACGGAGTTCTTCGAGATCCGCGACCGGCTCGACGGCACCACCGGTTGACCGGTCACCGCCGTTCGACCACCCGGAAGCGTTCCAGCACCACCGGCATGTCGTCGTCCACGGTGAACTCCGGGTCGCCCCGCCACTGCCGGTAGTCCGGGCCGTGCCAGTACGCCTCGTGCCCGGCCCGCCAGGCGGCCACCGAGTCGTACCCCTCGCCCTCGTCCCGGGCATGGTCGAGGTCGACGTCGCCGAGCCGAACAATGCGGACCTCGGTCGTCTCCACCACCGCGACCGGGCGGTCGTCGGAGTCCACCACCACCGACCGGGCACCGACCACCGGCAACGGCTCGCCGTCAGCCTCGTAGTCGGGCAGCAGGGACGTGGTGGCGGTCTTGGCCCCGGAGAGCACGGCGGCGACCAACCGGTCGCGCAGCGGCCCGGGGAAGGCGAACTCACAGCGAGGAAGATCGTCTGTCACTGTTCGACGGTAGCCGCCACGGTGACCGGGTCAGATCCGGTAGTCCGCCGGCAGGCCGGTCCCCCGCAGTTCCGGGGGCAGGTGGGCGACGTCGTTGACGGCGATCAGGCTGGGCGGCCCGGCCGAGCTGTAGCGGATCACCGTCAACCCGGCGTTGTGGGCGTTGAAGCCGAGCCAGCGCCACTCGGGCGCGTGCAGGGCGTGTCGCACCAGCCAGGCGATCAGGAAGGAGTGGGTCACCACCAGCTCGCGCACCTCACCGTCGGCCGGTGCGGTGGCGAACCGGGCGACGGCCGCCGCCGTCACCCGAGGCCCGTCCACCCGTTCCGCCGGGGAGAAACCGGCCAGGAAGTCCACGTACGACGGCGGCAGGCCGGTCGCGTCGGTGTCGTGCGGAAGGTGGTCCCCGGCCAGCTCCGACTCGTACACCGGGACACCCGGCAGTGACCCGGCGACCAGTTCGGCGGTCTCCACGGCCCGGCGCAGCGGGCCGTGGTGGACGACGCGCAACGGCACGCCGCGCATCCGTTCGCCGAGCAGCGTCGCCTGCCGCCGGCCGCGCGCGCTGAGCCCGGCCTGCGGCGCCTCCACCTCCGCGTGCTCCTGTTCGGCGTGCCGGGCCAGGTAGAGCAGGCGGACGCCCATGGGCACCTCACCGGATCGGGAGAGGCGATGCTATCCGCAGCCGATCTGGTCCGTCCCCTGCGGAGCCGAGTCCCGGGGGAACATCTGGCCGATACGGATCTTGTTGCCGAACGGGTCGCGGATGCCGAAGTCGATGCCGTACGACCGCTCGGTCGGCTCGTCGGTGATCTCCACGCCCTTGCCGACCAGTTGCTCGTACGTCTTGTGCGCGTCGTCGGTGGTCATGAAGAGCGTCCCGCCCAACGCCCCCTTGGTGAGCAGCTCACGGACCTGCTCGGCGGTGGCCGGGTCCAGCGCCGGCGGGCCCGGCTTCTCCAGCAGGATCTCCCGCTCCGGGTCGCCGGGCAGGTTCACCGTCAGCCAGCGCATGAAGCCGAGGTCGGCGTCGGTGTTGACCTCCATGCCGAGCTTGCCGACATAGAAGTCGAGCGCCTCGTCCTGGTCGAGGACGTAGATCTGGGACCGGCTGATCGCGTTCATCGTCATGCCGTAGACCCTACGGACCGGCGCTGAGCTGCTGCTTATCCAAAACTGCTGGGTCTGGTCCAGGCTTTGGTGAAGCAGCTCGGCACGCCCGGCGTGGGGCGTCGGGTACGGCGGAACCCGGTGGGTGACTGGCCCACGATCTGCCGGAACGTACGGCTGAACGTGCCGAGGCTGCTGAACCCGACGGCGTAGCAGATGTCGGTGACGTCCCGGTCGCTCTCCAGCAACAGCGACATCGCCCGTTCCACCCGGCGGCGTTGCAGGTAGCGGTGCGGGGTCTCGCCGAAGGTGGCGCGGAAGGTGCGGATGAAGTGGGCCTCGGACACCAAGGCGATGCGGGCCAGCGCCGGGATGTCCAGCGGCTGCGCGTACGCGCGGTCCATCGCGTCCCGGGCCCGCAGCATCGCCCGGTTGGACTCCTCAGTCGCGCGACTCACCGCGGCTCCGGATCCGTTCGCCGACCTGGGCACCGGCTCCCAGGTCGAGAACCGTCATCGTACGGGTGCCAGGCCGTGGACCGCTGCGGCCCGCCGTTCGGAGCCGGCGACGCACCCCGCCACGCGCAGCGACCCCGGCCACCCGGATCACCTGGGGCCGGGGTCGCGTCGGTAGCGGTCGTCAGGCGACGAAGCGGGTCCGCCTCCGGCGGGCGACGAGGTAGCCCCCGCCGCCGAGAAGCAGCAGCCCCGCGCCGACAGCCGCCAGGGTCGCGGTGCCCGCGCCGGTCAACGGCAGCCCACCGCCCTCGCCACCGTTCCCGCTGCCGGGGGCGGCCGGGCTGGCGCTGGGGCTCGCGGTGGAGGGGGCCGACGGCGAGCCGGTGGGCACCGCCGATGGCGACGCGGTCGGCTCGGGCGACTGCGGCGTGATCAGCCCGACGTAGGCGAAGTTGAGCGGGTGCCTCGACTCGGTGAGCGGCAGCGACCGGGTCTCCAGCGGCAGGGTGCCCTCGGTGCCGCGCACCGGCTCGGTGTCCAGCCCCGCGTCCTGCTCGGCCAGGGCCCGCACGCCGCCCTGGGCGTCCGCCCACTCCTTGCTGGCCCAGCGGAACACGACGGCCGGGAGCCGGTCGGCCCGCGCGCCGGGTGCCGTCTTCACCATCGGTGCGGTCAACGCGAGGGTGGCCTCGACGTCGAGTTCGTCGGCGAACTCGCACCAGGCCGCGTCCTGGTTGCTGTTGACCGCGTACCAGCAGTTGTCGTAGCGCTTGACCAGGTCGAGGTCGTTGTAGACCCGCACCTGCACGACGAGGCCGGCAACCGGCTTGTCGCCGACGTTGGTCACGCCCAACACAACGGGCGCGACCTCGTCCGGACCGACCAGGTACCTCTTGTTCCGGCCGGTGTCCGGGTCCTTCTCGGTGACGGCGGCGAGCCTCGCGTTCTCCGGCGCGGGCGCCGCCACGGCGGCGGCCGGCACCGCGACGATGCCGGCCCCGAGGATCGCGGTCCCGAGGGCGAGCCGGGCGTACGGGCGCAGAGTCATGTCGTGGTCCCCCGTGGTAGGTAGCCACGACACGATACAGATCAACACCTGCGGCCGGGTGCCCGTCGGATCGATCGATGTAGTTGGAGCCCCCGGCCGGGATCGAACCGGCGACATCTCGCTTACAAGGCGAGTGCTCTGGCCAGCTGAGCTACAGGGGCGCGTGCGCAGAGGTCAGCATAGCGACTGACATCGGGAAATCCTCGCTCGGCGGGGGTCTTCAGCATGCAAAACGTCAATTTGCCGACGCCCTCACCGACGGATGCGTGCTGCGGTGAACGATCGGCCGAGGGGATTGATGCCCCCGCGTGCCTGACTGACCGGAATGTGGCATCCCGGTTGGCCCATCAGGGCTCTCACGTCTTGGCAGGGTGGGAAAACCCGTTTACCGTGCAGTGACACGTACGACATCTCGGCCGGCTCCGGTCGGACGGAGGTGGCGTCCCGTGTACCGGCACCGGCACGGTGCCGGCGGCTCCTTCACTCGGATCGTCCGGCACGTTCCTGCCGGTGAGAGGAAGCACACCAGCATGGCTACGGTCACCTACGCGAAGGCGTCCCGGGTCTACCCCGGCACCGAACGCCCCGCGGTCAACCAGCTCGACCTCGAGATCGGTGACGGGGAGTTCCTCGTCCTGGTCGGCCCGTCGGGTTGCGGCAAGTCCACCAGCCTCCGGATGCTCGCCGGCCTGGAGGACGTCGACGACGGCGCGATCTACATCGACGACCGGGACGTCACCCACCTGCCGCCCAAGGCCCGCGACATCGCGATGGTCTTCCAGAACTACGCCCTCTACCCGCACATGTCGGTGTACGAGAACATGGCGTTCGCGCTGAAGCTGCGCAAGACGCCGAAGGCCGAGATCGACCGGCGGGTCAAGGAAGCGGCCGGGCTGCTCCAGCTGGAGGACTACCTCAGCCGCAAGCCGAAGGCGCTCTCCGGTGGTCAGCGCCAGCGGGTCGCCATGGGCCGGGCGATCGTCCGGGAGCCGCAGGTCTTCCTCATGGACGAGCCGCTGTCCAACCTCGACGCCAAGCTCCGGGTGCAGACCCGTACCCAGATCGCCTCGTTGCAGGCGAAGCTCGGCATCACCACGGTCTACGTCACCCACGACCAGGTCGAGGCCATGACCATGGGCCACCGGGTGGCGGTCATGCTCGACGGTGTCCTCCAGCAGGTCGACACCCCACGGGCCCTCTACGACACCCCGGCCAACGTCTTCGTCGCCGGCTTCATGGGCTCCCCCGCCATGAACATCAAGACCGTGCCACTGACCGAGCAGGGCGCCGCGTTCGCCGAGCTGCTCATCCCGCTGACCCGCGAGCAGGCCGAGGCGGCCCGCGCCGAGGGCGGCGACGGCAAGGTCACCGTCGGCTTCCGTCCGGAGGACTGCGACCTGGTCAGCCCCACCGAGGGCGGTATGCCGGTCGTGGTGGAGCTGGTCGAGGACCTCGGCTCGGACGCCAACGTCTACGGCCACGCCGCGCTGGAGGGCCACAACGAGCGCTTCGTGGTCCGCACCGACCGGCGCACCATGCCGAACATGGGTGACACCGTGTTCGTCAAGCCGCGCACCGGCCGTACCCACGTCTTCCACGCCACCACCGGCAAGCGGATCTGACATACGACGGAAGGGGCGGCCCGCCGAAGCGGGCC
>NZ_SMJY01000153.1:0-15180 GCF_004348355.1 Micromonospora sp. KC721
CCACACGGCGACGACCTCCCCACCCTTGAGCCCGCAGAAGTCGGCGGCCATCCAGCCGGTCGGCAGGGCGTCGGAGGCGAAGACCACCGCGTCGTCGGGCACCCCGTCGGGGACCGGGAAGGCTCCGACGTCGCCGAACGGCACCCGGATGTACTCGGCGTGGCTGCCGGAGTAGCCGCCGGCGGCGTGCGAGTAGCCGAGGATGCCAGCCGGCGCGTGGCCCCAGAGCTTCTCGGTGAGGACCGGCTGGGCGTTGGAGTTGTCGCAGAGCGAGAACTGTTCGGTGCGGCAGTACCAGCAACCGCCACAGGCCACCACCGAGCCGACCACCACCCGGTCGCCGACCCGCAGCCGCTGCACACCGGGCCCGGTCTCCACCACCTCGCCCGTGAACTCGTGGCCGAGGATGTCCCCCTCCCGCATCGCCGGCAGGTAGCCGTTGATCAGGTGCAGGTCCGAGCCGCAGACGCTGCTGGCCCGCACCTTGACGATGATGTCCCCCTCGGCCCGGATTCGCGGCTCGGGCACGTCCCGCACCGCCAGCTTGCCGACCCCTTCCCAGCAGAGCGCCCTCACGCCCGTCCTCCCGTCGTCAGCTTCTCCCGCAGCCTGTCGGTCGCCGCCTCCTGCCGCTGGTCCCGGCCGGACGGATCCCGCCGGGTGTCGATCACCTGCCCGCACTCGATCAGCGACTTGATCCGCCGCAGCACGTCCCGCAACCCCTGGTCGGGTTCCGCACCCCGCACCAGGCCGAGCGCCCGACGCACCGGGCCACCGAACCGGTAGCGCAGCTCGACGCGGATCTCGGTGCCCCGGTCCCGGGGCGCGGGCACCAGGTCCACCCGCCCCTGCTGCGGGACCGGGCCCTCCTCGACCCGCCAGCTCAGCCGGCGCGGTCCGGTCACGGTGATCTCGGCACGCCACCCGGTGCGGCCGGCCCGGTCCCTCGCCACACAGCGCCACCGGTTGTCGTCGAGCTGTTCGAGGGTGGCCCAGCCGGCCAGGGCCCGGTCCAGCCGTTCCCGATCGGTCCAGAAGCCGACCAGGGCGTCCATCGGCCGGTCCACGGTGATCCCGCGCCGCACCAGGTACCAGCCGTCACGCCGGTCCGGCTGGTGGCGACGCCGACGCCGGGCGACCGTCGCACCGACGCCGAGCGCGGTCGCCGTGGTGGCACCGAGCAGCGCCCACCTTGTCGCGTTGCTGGTCATCACGTCTCCTCCGCCCCGGGGTGTCCGGATGGACACCGGTATCCGCAGCGCTACCCCGGCAGCACGTCTCGAAACGGTCGCCCGGCACCCGCAGGTGCCCGAACGGCTCGTGGCCACGTCCGACGGACGCCGGAGGTGGCCACGAGCCGTTCGGTCATCGAACGCTCAGTGCCGCACCTGCTCGTACGACTGCCGCGCCTGGTCCTTCACGTCGTGGGCGGCCGACCTGCCGTCCTCCTGGACGGTCCGTACGGCGTCCTGCGCGGTGGCGCGCACCGCCTCGGTGGCGTGCCGCGCCGGCTCGCGCAACTCGTCGCCGAGCTCGGTGGCGACCGCGCCGAGCTTCTGGGTCACCACGCCACCGTGCTCGGCGGCCTTCTCCCTGACCTGGGTGGCCAGCTCCTGTTCCCGCCGGCTCGCCGGGATGAGCGAGGAGACCAGCATGCCCACGCCGAACGCGATCACGCCGGCGGCCAGCGGATTGCCCTCGGACCGCTGCCGGATCACCTGCGGTGCCCGGTGGGCGGCGTCGGTGACGGTGGTGGCCGCGGAGGAGGCGTGGTCCCCCATCGAGTGGACGGCGTGGCTGGTGCTGTGGCCGAGGTCGGAAGCGCTTCCCATCACCTTGTCCTTCGCGTTGTGCAGGGCGCTGCGCACCCGCTGCTTACGGTCGTCGACGATGCGGCCCGGACTGACCTTGTACGCCAGGGCGTCCACGTCCGCGCTGAGGCTGCTGCGGGTGGCCTCGATCTCCCGGCGGATCTGGGCGGGGTCGGTGCTCATCGGATGACTCCCTCCGGCTGGGGCTTGAGTGCGTCGGGGATCTGTCGCACGCTGTCGTTGGTCTGCTTCAGGCCACGGATCCGCTCGGCGTTCCGCTTGCCCAGCGAGTAGAGGGCCGCGGCGATGGCCGCCCAGATGAGGGCGACGATCAGGCCGGCCCAACCGGCGTCCATCACGTTGGACAGCCCGGCCCAGAGTGCGATGGAGAGAAACAGCGCCACCATGTAGCCGCCGAAGCCGGCACCGCCGTAGAACCCGGCGGCCCGGCCCGCCTTTCGGCCCTCCTGGCGCAGCTCGGCCTTGGCCAGCTCGACTTCCTGGCGTACCAGGGTGGACAGGTCGGCGGTGACCGACCGCATCAGCTCACCGATGGAGCTGCCCCTGACCTCGTCCGCGGTGTGCGGGGCACCCGCGGGGCGGTGACCGGAGTCCAGTCCGGCCCTCTGCTGCGTCGACGTGCTCATGTCGCCGCCTCCGTTCGGATGTCGGATCGGTCACGGACGGGTGGTGCCGCTGGCGGGCACGCCCGGCAGCGGGTCGGTCTGGCTCACCGGCGGCAGCGGCTGCCGGGTGCCGCCGGCCGGGTCGGCGTAGCTGGTCGTGGTGCCGTGGTCCGGGTGGGCCGAGTAGCCCGGGTCGGGCTCGGCGTAGGTGCCCGGGGTCGGGTCGAGGTACCCGCCCGGCGGAACCGCGTCCGGCGCCGGCGTCGGGATGACCGCGGTGCGGTCCGGGTCGTAGCCGTCGGCCGAGCCGTACCCGGGGCCGCCGGTGGGTCCAGTGGGGCCGCCCGACTCGGCGGTCAGACCCTTGGCGAGGCGGCCGGCGACCACGCCGAGCAGGGCCGCGCCGACCAGGAAGGTGCCCGGGTTGCGGCGGGCGTAGCTCTTCACCTCGTGGAGCAGGTCGCCCGGCTCGCGGGCCTCCAGCCAGCCGGCCACGCCGTGCACCCGCTCGGCGGCCTGATGGGCCAACTCGGTCACCGGGCCGGCCTGGCTGCTGTTCTGCGCCATGGCGCGCATCTCCTCGGCCAGCGAGCGCAGCCCACCGGCGGCCCGGCGCTGCTGGTCGCCGGCCTGGGTGGTGAGCTGCTGGCGGGCCTCGCCGTAGAGGTCGCGGGCCTGGCGCTTCGCCTCGCCGACGACCTCCTGGCCCTGATCGCGTGCGGTCTGGACGACGTTGCCGCCGGCGTTGGCGGCTTCGCCGCCGACCTGGCGGGCCTGGTGCCGGACACCACCGCCGTTGTCGCTGTGCTGGTGCCCGTACGTCGTGGTGGAGAGATCGTAGGTCATGGTTTCCCTTCCGCTCGGACGTTCTCGTCGCGGTCGCGTACTGGGGGGATCGCCGACCGTCACGTCGGCATGACCTCTGCGGTACCCCCGGCCGTCGGGTCCATACCTGATTCGCCATTTCTCTGCCCCTCGCGGCGGACCGGTCACAGAATGTGAGCAGTGTCCGGCGGTTCACGGGGGGTGACGAGCGATGGCGCACAACGTACGCCGACCGGCGCGGGCCGGTGCCCGGATCAGGACGGTCGCCGCCGCGGTGGCGGGCGTCTTCGTCCTGGTCGGCGTGCTCGGCTTCGTCCCCGGCGTCACCACCGGCTACGGGGAGATGACCTTCGCCGGCCACCACTCCGGCGCGAGACTGCTCGGCCTGTTCCAGGTGTCGGTCCTGCACAACCTGCTGCACCTGATGTTCGGCCTGGTCGGGCTGGTACTGGTACGCAGCGTCGGCGGCGCCCGGCTCTTCCTCGTCGGGGGCGGTGCCGCCTACCTCGGGCTGTGGATCTACGGCTTGGCCATCGACCGGGAGAGCGCAGCGAACCTCATCCCGGTCAACGCCGCCGACAACTGGCTGCACCTGGCGCTCGGCTTCGGCATGCTCGCCCTCGGGCTGCTGCTGTTCAACGCGGCGGGCACCGGCGGCGAGTTGGACACCCCGTTCGACCGCCCCTGATCCGCCGTACCCGAAGCGCCCGGCGTGTCCAGGTTTGATCGTTCTGTCGTCGGGGCACCGGAAGACTGGCGGACGGGACTGACGAGGAGGTCATGATGCCACGGTGGATCCGGGACAACGCCCTGAGCGTGGTGATGCTCGGCGCGTTCGTCGTCTTCCTGGTGCTGCAGAGCATCTTCGGCTGGCACACCCACAACGAGGAGTTGGCCGAGTACGGGGCCCAGCCGATCGGCTGGCTGGCGTACCTGGGCAGCGGGCACTTCGCCGAGTCCGTCTTCGAGAACTGGGAGTCGGAGTTCCTCCAGATGGGCGGCTACGTGCTACTCACCGCGTACCTGACCCAACGGGGCTCGGCCGAGTCCAAACCGGAGGGCCAGACCGACCGGCCGGCCGACGACGAGCGCCGGGCCGGACCGGACTCCCCCTGGCCGGTACGCCTCGGTGGCCTTCCGCTGGCGGTCTACCGCAACAGCCTCTCCCTCGCCCTGCTGCTGATCTTCCTCGGCTCGTTCGTCGGCCACCTCCTCGGCGGCACCGCCGAATACAACCAGCAGCAGGCGCTGTCCGCCGGGGTCCCGCCGATCAGCGCCTGGGACTTCCTCGGCACCAGCGAGTTCTGGTTCCAGTCCATGCAGAACTGGCAGAGCGAGTTCCTCGCCGTCGGGGTGCTGATCCTGCTGAGCATCTTCCTGCGCCAGCACGCCTCCCCGGAGTCCAAGCCGGTCACCGCCGCGCACGCCGAGACCGGGGCCTGAGCACCCGTCCCGCTCTCCTCGTCGGCCGGACGCGGCGCGGCCCGGGGCTCAGGCCGCGACCGGCAGATGCTTGGCGAAACAGACGCTGTACGGGTTGTGCACGTACTCGCCGTACACCGGGATCGGCTCGTACCCGCCGGACGTGTAGAGACGGATCGCCGCCGGCAGGTAGACCCCGGTCTCCAGGCAGAGCACCGAGTGCCCCTGCTGGAACGCCAACTCCTCCAACGCGGTCAGCAACTGCCGCGCGATGCCCCGCCCCCGGTACGCCGGCCGGACGTACATCCGCTTCAGCTCGCCGGTGGTCGCGTCGAGGGCCTGGACACCACCGCAGGCCACCGCTCGGCCGTCGACGACCACCGCCAGGTAACGGATGTCGCCATGGGTCACGGTCACCTGGCCGTCCAGACCTCCGTCGGCCTCCCGCAGCTCCCGCTGCTGGGCGGTGACCAGGGCGTCGATCTCGGGGTCGGTGGCGGGACGGGACTCGATCAGCATGCGCCCACGCTATGCCGGGGCCGTTTCGCGAAGGTTTCCGCTGAACGACCCCAACACGTCCGGAACCAGACCAGCCCCTACTCCCAGTCCTCGTCGTCCACCGGCTCCGGCGGCGCGGCCTCCACCTCGTCGGCAGGCCGCTGCCGGCGTGCCTTGCGGGCGGCCAGCCGATCGGCGGCCGCCGGACGGGTCGACTTGTCCTCCAGCCGGATGTCGGTGCCCCGGCTGCCCGGCACGAAGTCGACTCCGGCGTAGAGCGTCGGCTGCCAGTCGAACTCGCGGTCGCCGATGCGGACCAGGTCGCCCGGGTTGGCCCCGGCCTTGGCCAGTTTCTCCTCGACCCCGAGCCGGGCCAGCCGGTCGGCGAGGAAACCCACGGCCTCGTCGTTGTCGAAGTTCGTCTGCCGCACCCACCGCTCGGGCCGTACGCCGCGCACCGTGTACGAGCCGTCGGGCTCCTGCTCGATGGTGAAGCCGGCGTCGTCGACCGCCTTCGGCCGGATCACGATCCGGGTCGGCTCGGCCGGCGGCGCGGCGGCCCGGGACTGCTCCACCAGTTCGGCCATCGCGAAGGTGAGTTCCTTGAGGCCCTCCCGGGTGGCCGTGGAGACCTCGAAGACCCGGAAGCCACGTGCCTCCAGGTCGGGCCGGACGATCTCGGCGAGGTCACGCCCGTCCGGCACGTCGATCTTGTTCAGGGCGACCAGGCGTGGCCGGTCGGTGAGCCCGCCGTACTCGGTCAGTTCGGCTTCGATGGTGTCGATGTCGGCCAGCGGGTCACGGCCGGGCTCCAGCGTCGCGGTGTCGACCACGTGCACGAGTACGGCGCACCGCTCGACGTGGCGGAGGAACTCCAGGCCGAGCCCCTTGCCGGTGGCCGCGCCGGGGATCAGGCCCGGCACGTCGGCGACGGTGAAGGTGTGGTTGTCCACCCGGACCACGCCCAGGTTGGGCACCAGGGTGGTGAACGGGTAGTCGGCGATCTTCGGCTTGGCCGCGGAGATCACCGAGATCAGCGACGACTTGCCGGCCGACGGGAACCCGACCAGGCCGACGTCGGCGACGCTCTTGAGTTCCAGCACCACGTCCAGCCGGTCACCGGGTTCGCCGAGCTCGGCGAACCCGGGCGCCTTGCGCCGGGCGTTGGCCAGCGAGGCGTTGCCCCGGCCGCCACGCCCGCCACGGGCCGCCTCGAAGGTGGTGCCCGCCCCGACCAGGTCGGTCAGGACCGTGCCGTCCAGGGTCTGCACCACGGTCCCGTTGGGCACCTTGACCACCAGGTCACGGCCGTTGGCGCCGTCCCGGTTCGAGCCGGCGCCACCCTTGCCGTTCTCGGCCTTCAGGTGGGGGCGGAAATGGAAGTCCAGCAGGGTGGTCACCTGCGGGTCGACCACCAGCGACACGGAGCCGCCGTGCCCGCCGTCGCCGCCGTCCGGCCCGCCGAAGGGCTTGAACTTCTCCCGGTGGATCGAGACACAGCCGTGCCCGCCGTCGCCGGCCTGCAGGTGCAGGACGACCCGGTCAACGAACGTCGTCACGACGCCAATCCTTCCAGCGAGGTCCGCCCCCGCACGCGAAAAAGGCGAAGCGGGCCGGGACCGAAGGTCCGCGGCCCGCAACGCCTTCCAACTACTGCTGCGGCACGATGCTGACGGTCTTGCGACCGCGCTTGGTGCCGAACTGGACCGAGCCGGCGGCCAGCGCGAAGAGCGTGTCGTCGCCGCCCCGGCCGACCATGTCACCGGGGTGGAACTTGGTGCCACGCTGCCGGATGATGATCTCACCCGCGCTGACGACCTGACCACCGAAGCGCTTCACGCCGAGCCGCTGGGCCGCGGAGTCACGGCCGTTACGCGAGCTGGACGCACCCTTTTTGTGAGCCATTGGAGGACGACCTACTTCCCGCTGGAGATGCCGGTCACCTTGACCTGGGTCAGCGGCTGGCGGTGACCCTGGCGCTTGTGGTAGCCGGTCTTGTTCTTGAACTTGTGGATCCGGATCTTAGGGCCCTTGGTGTGCGCGGCGATCTCGCCGGACACCGAGACCTCGGCAAGCTTCGCCGCGTCGGTCACCAGGTCGTCACCGTCGACGAGGAGCACCGCAGTGAGCTTCACCGCGTCGCCGGGGGCACCGGCGAGCTTCTCGACCTCGATCACGTCGCCCTCGGCGACCTTGTACTGCTTGCCGCCGGTCTTGACGATCGCGTACATCGGAGGCGGACTCCCTGTCGTTGAGGCTGCTAGCGTCTTTTCCCACCGTTACCGGTCGGTCGTTCCCACGGCGACTCGCCGGGTAGCAGTGACACCGGCGGCGCGGGCACGCGGGAACTCGGCACACCAAAGTGCGCCGCAGGAAAGAGTACGCCATGGACCGGCCGAGACCCAAACCGGCCCCGCCCGGTCAACGCCCGCAGAGCTGGTCGAGGCGCTGCTGGAGGCGGTCCAGCTCGGTCTCGTCGATCGACTCGACATCGGTGCCGAGCGTGCCCACCTCGGTGGCCAGCTCGGTGAGCAGGGTCTTCAGCTGTGGATCGGTGGCCCTTGCGGACTGCTGCCGCAACGCCGTACGCCAGCCGGTCAGCGCCGACTCCGCCTGCTTTCGGGCGGTCTGCGCCCCGGCGGTGTCATTGGCGCCGACCGCCGCGATCATCCTGCCCAGCTCCTCCACGTACGTGCGTACCGCCGTCGCGGCGGCCGCCTCGGCCTCCGCGCAGACCTGGGGGCCGTTGCCGCCGGCCGGCGCGACGCTGACCGGGGCGGAGGGCAGCAGTGTCGCCGGGGCTGACGAACCGGCCGCGCCCGTGCTGGCGGACCGGTCGGGAGGGATGCCGTCGGCCCGGTCACCGGAGCAGCCGGAGCCGGTCAGCAGGGCGGTGGTCACCACGGTGGCGGTGAGCAGGCGGCGCATACGTCTTCTCCTGTCCGGGGGGACCGATCGTAAGACCGGTCCGGGGGGACGCGACAGAGCCCCCGTCCCGGCGGTACGCCGGAGCAGGGGCCCTGGGGGGAACGTCGGCGTCAGCCGGTCACGGACGGGTACGCCGACGGGCGCCGGCCCGCCGGGATCGACGTCGACCGGCACCGCCCTCACCCTCGATGTCGGTGTCCCCGTCGCCCAGCGCGTCCGGGTCGTCCGCGCCGGCCAGCCGCGCGGACTCGCCCTCCTGGGCGTCGGCGATCGCCGGCGCCGCCGGGGTGTCCGCCTCGTAGCGGGACAGGTCGTAGCCCATGGTGTCGTGGTAGTCGGCGTCGGTGTCCGGGGCGGTGACCTCGGCGGCCTCCGTCGTCTCCACCACCGTCCGCTCGGCCGCCGCACCCTTGCGGGAGCGTCGCCGGGACGACCCGGCGGCCGGCTCCGTTGAGGCGGGGGCCGTCAACGAGGCGGGAGCCGTCGCCGAGGCGGGAGCCGTCGACGAGGCGACCGCCCGGACCTTCTCCCCCGCGCCGCCCGTACGCGGCTTCTCCGGCACCGGCTCGGTGTGCATGATCAGGCCGCGACCCTTGCAGCACTCACAGGTCTCACTGAACGCCTCCAGCAGACCCGCGCCGATCCGCTTGCGGGTCATCTGCACCAGGCCCAGCGACGTGATCTCGGTGACCTGGTGCTTGGTCCGGTCCCGGCCGAGGCATTCGGTCAGCCGGCGTAGCACCAGCTCGCGGTTCGACTCCAGCACCATGTCGATGAAGTCGATCACCACGATGCCGCCGATGTCGCGCAGCCGGAGTTGGCGCACGATCTCCTCGGCCGCCTCCAGGTTGTTGCGGGTGACCGTCTCCTCCAGGTTGCCCCCGGAGCCGGTGTACTTGCCGGTGTTGACGTCGATGACGGTCATCGCCTCGGTGCGGTCGATCACCAGCGAGCCGCCGGAGGGAAGGAAGACCTTGCGGTCCAGCCCCTTGATGATCTGCTCGTCGATCCGGTACTCGGCGAAGACGTCGGCGGTGCCGACGTGCCGGCGCAGCCGGGCGACCAGGTCCGGCGAGACGTGCGACAGGTACGACTCGACCACGTCGTACGACTGCGCGCCCTCGATGACCAGCTCGCGGAAGTCCTCGTTGAACAGGTCCCGGACCACCCGGATGACCAGGTCCGGCTCCTCGTAGAGCAGCACCGGGGCACCACCCTCGGCGGCCTTGGCCTGGATGTCCTCCCACTGCGCCTGGAGCCGCTTGACGTCGCGGGCCAGCTCGTCCTCGCTGGCGCCCTCGGCGGCCGTCCGGACGATCACCCCGGCGCCGTCGGGCACCAGCTTCTTCAGCACGTCCCGCAGCCGCTTGCGCTCGGTGTCGGGCAGCTTGCGGCTGATCCCGGAGGCGTTGCCGTTGGGCACGTAGACCAGATGCCGACCGGAGAGCGCGATATGGCTGGTCAGCCGAGCGCCCTTGTGCCCGATCGGATCCTTGGTGACCTGGACCAGCACCGAGTCGCCGGAGCGCAGCGCCTGCTCGATGGAGCGGGCCCGGCCCTCCAGGCCGGTGGTGTCCCAGTTCACCTCACCGGCGTACAGCACGGCGTTGCGACCGCGCCCGATGTCGACGAAGGCCGCCTCCATGCTGGGCAGGACGTTCTGCACCTTGCCCAGGTAGACGTTACCGGCCATGGTTCCGGAGGAGTTGCGGGTGACGTAGTGCTCGACCAGCACGCCGTCCTCGAGGACGGCGATCTGGGTACGGTCGCCGCGCTGGCGGACCACCATCACCCGGTCGACCGCCTCCCGGCGGGCCAGGAACTCCGACTCGCTCAGGATCGGCGGGCGGGTGCGCCGCTGCTCACGGCCGTCCCGGCGGCGCTGACGCTTGGCCTCCAACCGGGTCGAGCCGGAGACGCCCTGCACCTCGTCGACGGCCTTGCGCGGCTCACGGATCTTGACGACGGTCGGCACGCCGTCGTCGGCGTCCGTCTCGACGTCCCCGGCGCCCCGACGGCGACGACGCCGCCGACGGCGGGTCATCCCGTCGCCGTCGCCCTCACCCTCGCCCTCCTCGTCGGCCTCGCCCGCCTCGTCCTCGGCCCGGGCGGCCTCCTCGGTCTCCTCCTCGTCGGTGTCCTCGGCGCCACCCTTGCCGCGACCGCGGCCCCGGCGGCCGCGACGGCGGCGGCGACGGCCGGCGGCGGTCTCGTCGTCGTCGTCCTCCTCCTCGGCCTCCTCGGCCTCGGCGGTGGGCTCCTCCTCGACGATCTCAACGACGTCGGCGACCTCGATCTCCCGGCGGCCCCGACGACGCCGGCGTCCGGTCTCGACCGGTTCCTCCTCGACGACCTCGGCGGCCGGGCCGGGCTCGACCACGCGGAAGACCGGCAGTTCCTCCGGCTGCGGGGCCATGAACAGGACGGTGGGCGCGGAGACCGCGGCCCGTCGGCGGCGGGTACGCGGTTCCGGCCCGGTCGGCTCCGGCTGCTCACCGCCGGTCACCGCGACTCCCGGCGGGATCTCGCCCGCCCGGCTCTCGGCACCGGACGCGGCGACGGCCGGCACGGCGGCACCGGAGTCGGTGGCGGCCGGTTCGGTGGCCTCCGCCTCGGCGGCGACCTCGGGCGCCACCCTCTCCTCGTCGACGGTCTCGTCGTCGGCGAGTTGCCCGGCAGTAGCCTCGTCGAGGCTTTCCTCGTCGACAGCGGTGGGCTCGGTCGGCGCCGCCGCCTCCACGGGCGGCGCCTCCTCGGCAGCGACCGCCCCGTACTCGGCCGGCGGGGCGGGCTCGGCGAGGGCTTCGACGACCGGTTCGGCGGCCTTGCGTCGTCGGGTGCGAGTCACCTTCGCCGGGGGTGCGGCCTCGGCGGGGTCCTCCTGGGCCGCGACCGGCTCGCCCGTGGCCTTGGCGGGTGCCGCCTTACGCCGACGGCGGGTGGTCTTGGCGGCGGTGTCCAGTTCCCCGGCGACCGGGGCGAACACCTCGGCCTGGTGCGACTCGTCGGTGCCGGACGGGGCGCTGGGCGACGCCTCGGCGGGGGCCCCGACCTGCTCCGGCTGGTTCAGCGGCGCCACCTTGCGCCGGGTGGCGCGGCGGCGCTTCGGCGCGGTCTCCGGGGTGGCGGCGTTGGTGCTCTCGGCGGTGTCGCCGGCCGGCTGCGTGCCGGTCCGTTCGCCGCCCTCGGGCTCGTTCTCGAGCATGGACGTTCTCCAGTTCTGGCTGCCCCGGGCGCGGGTGAGCGCTGCCACGCAGGGTTGCCGCAAAAGTGTTTCCGCCGGACGCGCGAGGTGCGCGACCGCCGAAGTCTGCCTGCCCAGAGCGTTGACCGTCGGTCAGCGCTCTCCGATGGATGCCCCGTCGCGATCCGCGTCCAACGGATCCACGATCGCGCCCTGCGCGGTCAGCGTGCCCTGCGCCAGCCGGGTCACCCTGGGCGAGACCGGCGGCTCCAGGTCGGCCACCACGCGGAGGCCGGAAAGGACGTCATCGGGCCGTACGGACGGGATGACCTGCCGTACGACCAGTTCAAGTATCGCACACGGTACGTCCGGAGCCTCGGAAGGCGTCGCCACGGGCGGAGCGACATCGATGCGCATCACGGCCGTGCGGGCGTCGAAGGTCCGCCGGCCCTGCTTGGTCATCCGCTCGACGAGCACCTCGTCGGCGGCGGTGAACGCGGCCACCGCCCGGTCCAGCGCGGCCGGCTCGACCTGGGGCATCTCGATGCGCCAGTGCGAGGCCTCGATCCGGTCGGCCAGGCTGCCGCCCTGGGCCACCACCGCGTCGAGCACGTCCAGGCCGGGCGAGAGCGCGGCGTCCAGCGCGCCGCGCAGCCGCGCCGGGTCGACCGGCTCCCGCAGGCCGATCTCCAGGTATTCGGCCTCGCTGGCCACGCCGGTCGGGGCGGCGCTGGCGTAGGAAATCTTGGGGTGCGGGGTGAAGCCCTGCGAGAAGGCGATCGGTACGCCGGCCCGGCGCAACGCCCGCTCGAAGGCCCGGGCGAAGTCCCGGTGCGAGGTGAAGCGGAGCGGGCCACGCTTGGCGTACCGGATCCGGACGCGCTGGACGACCGGCGCCTGCCCGCCCTCCGGCTGTGGTTTCCTGCTGATCGTCGTGCTCCTCGTTCGGTCAGAACCAGTTGATCATGAAGCTACCGGCGGCGACACGCCGTGCCGGAGACGATAACCTCATGATCACCAAGCGGAGTGGGGCGCGCGGACCCTACTGGGAGGCGGCGGGGAACTTCAGGCCGTTGACCGGAGTGAGCGGGAGCAGCTTCTTCCCCGTCGGGCCGATCTGGATCTCGGTGTCCATGGCCGGACACACGCCGCAGTCGAAGCACGGCGTCCAGCGGCAGTCGTCCTGCTCGTACTCGCCGAGGGCGTCCTGCCAGTCCTGCCAGAGCCAGTCCTTGTCCAGGCCGGAGTCCAGATGGTCCCAGGGCAGAACCTCCAGCTCGTCACGCTCCCGGGTGGTGTACCAGTCCAGGTCGACCCCGAAGGCGGGCAGCACCTCGGCGGCGGCGTCCACCCAGCGCTGGTACGAGAAGTGCTCGCTCCAGCCGTCGAACCGGCCGCCGTTCTCCCACACCCGGCGGATCACCGCGCCGACCCGTCGGTCACCCCGGGACAGCAGGCCCTCGATCAGCGACGGCTCGCCGTCGTGGTAGCGGAAGCCGATCGCCCGGCCCAGCGAGCGGTCCGCGTTGATCGCCTGCTTGAGCAGCTTGAGCCGGTGGTCGATCACCTCCGGGCGCTCCATCGAGGCCCACTGGAACGGGGTGTGCGGTTTCGGCACGAAACCACCGATGGAGACCGTGCAGCGGATGTCCTTGCTGCCGGTGGCGGCCCGGCCCGCCCTGATCACCTCGTGCGCCATGTCCGCGATCTCCAGGACGTCGGCGTCGGTCTCGGTGGGCAGGCCGCACATGAAGTACAGCTTCACCTGCCGCCAGCCGTTGGTGTACGCGGTGACGACGGTGCGGATCAGGTCTTCCTTCGACACCATCTTGTTGATGACCTTGCGGATCCGTTCCGAGCCGCCCTCCGGGGCGAAGGTCAGACCGGTACGCCGGCCGTTGCGGGACAACTCCTGCGCGAGGTCGATGTTGAAGGCGTCCACCCGGGTCGACGGCAGCGACAGCGAGACGTTCGTGCCCTCGTACTGCTGGGCCAGGCCGGAGCACATGTCGCCGATCTCCGAGTGGTCGGCCGACGACAGCGACAGCAGACCCACCTCGTGGAAGCCGGAGAACTCCAACCCCTGCTGCACCATCTGGCCGACGGTGGTGATCGAGCGTTCCCGCACCGGGCGGGTGATCATCCCCGCCTGGCAGAACCGACAACCCCGGGTGCAACCCCGGAAGATCTCCACCGCGTACCGCTCGTGCACCGTCTCGGCCAGCGGCACCAGCGGCTTCTTCGGGTACGGCCAGGCGTCCAGGTCCATCGTGGTGCGCTTGTGCACCCGGAACGGCACGTCCGGGCGGTTCGGCACGATCCGCTGGATCCGGCCGTCGGGCAGGTAGTCCACGTCGTAGAAGCGCGGCACGTAGACGCTCTCGGTGCGGGCCAGCCGCAACAGCAGCTCGTCACGCCCGCCGGGCGAACCCTCCGCCTTCCACTCCCGCACGATCGCGGTGATCTCCAGGACCGCCTCCTCGCCGTCGCCGAGCACCGCGGCGTCGACGAAGTCGGCGATCGGCTCCGGGTTGAACGCGGCGTGGCCGCCGGCGAGGATCACCGGGTCGGCGTCGGTACGGTCGGCCGCGAGCAGCGGGATGCCGGCCAGGTCGATCGCGGTGAGCAGGTTGGTGTAACCCAGCTCGGTGGAGAACGAGACGCCGAACACGTCGAAGGCACGCACCGGGCGGTGCGCGTCGACGGTGAACTGCGGCACCCCGTGGGCGCGCATCAGCTTCTCCAGGTCCGGCCAGACCGCGTACGTCCGCTCGGCGAGCACGTCGGGCAGTTCGTTGAGCACCTCGTAGAGGATCTGCACACCCTGGTTGGGCAGGCCCACCTCGTACGCGTCGGGGTACATCAGCGCCCAGCGCACGGCCGCCGTGTCCCAGTCCTTGACCACCGCACCCAGCTCGCCACCGACGTACTGGATGGGCTTGGTCACCTGGGGCAGCAGCGGCTCCAGCCGGGGCCAGACCGACAGCTCCAGGTCGCGGCGTGGCGACGGACCCACCGAGCCGGGGCCGTCGCCGGAATTGGCCGCGGCGGGGCGCGGCGTCGTGGACGGGACACTCATGATGCCCAAGGGTACGCGCTTGCCGACCCGGCACCGCGCGGCACCGGTACGCCCGCCACCGGTGGTTCGCGGCCCACAGCGGTGACGCGGATCGCGGTGACTGGCGGTCCGGTACTAACCTCGCTACCGGCGCGAGAGGAGATTGCCGCGATGCCGCAGCCGCAGCCGGGTCAAGACCGGCCGGCCGAGGGAAGCACGCCGGTCACCGGCGCGGGCCGGGACCCGGCCGGCACCGGGGACCAGGGTCCGGCCGACACCGGCCCGGATCGGGCCCCGGCCGGCGCCGCAGGGCCGGCTCCCTCTCCCGTACCCCCGCAGCCCGGAGCCCGCACGGGCCCGGCGGACACCGCCGTGCTGCCCGCCGGGGACGCGGACACCACCGGACGCCCCGGGTCAGCCGGGAACGCCCACCACAGCGGGCCCGGCGACACCGCTGCGGACCCGGCACCCGGTGGCGACGCCGACCGGGTCGGGCCCGCCCACCCGACCGGGACCACCGACGGTGCCGGCACCGATCTCGGGGCCGGGCCGCCCGAGCCCGCCACCGCGCCGAGCCCTGCCGCCCCGGACCGCACCCACGTCGACGTCCGACCACCACCGGACCGGACCCGGGTGGATCACGAGCCGCCGCCCGCACCGCGCTGGAGCGGGTCGGCCGCGGTCCCACCTCCGCTGCCGCGGCGACCTGCCTGGGGCGAGTCCGCCGAGCCCACCCCGGTCCCGCCGCCGCAGCCGCCGGAGCACCGCACGCCGGTGGACCCGTGGGCGGGCGTGGACACCGGCACCTGGGAGCTGGACGAGCACCAC
>NZ_SMJY01000154.1:0-15176 GCF_004348355.1 Micromonospora sp. KC721
GCGGGGGTGTGGCGGCCAGCGCGCGCAGCGCCGAGTAGTCGACCTTGCCGGTGGCCAGCCGGGGCAGCGCGTCCACCGGCAGCACCCGTACCGCGCGCGGCGGCAGGCCGATGTCCTCGGCGACCAGCCGGCGGACCCGTCTCGGGTCCGCCTCGCCAACCAGTGCCACCAGCAGTTCGTCGTCCGACCCCAGGCAGGCGGCGGTGACGCCGTGCGCGGCGAGCAGCTCCTCCACCTGCTGCGGATCCACCCGCAGACCGAGGATCTTGGCGAACCTGCTGCGCCGGCCGACGATCTCCCACAGCCCGTCCGGGCTCTGCCGGGCAAGGTCACCGGTGTACAGCTCGTCGACGGTACGCCCCGACGCCAGGTCCGCCGGCCGCTCGGCGTAGCCGAGCATCACGTTCGGGCCGGTGTACACCAGTTCACCGACGCCGTCTGGCTGATCGGCCGCCGGGGCGAGCCGGAACGACCCGCCGGGCACCGGCACCCCGACGGCCTGCGGCCGGGTCGCCGCCAGGTCCGGCGGCAGGTACGCCATCCGGGCGGTCGCCTCGGTCTGCCCGTACATGACGAACAGGTCCCAGCCGCCGCGCCGGCCCAGTTCCGCGTAGCGGACCACCTGATCCGGGGCCAGCCGCCCGCCCGCGACGGTGACGTAGCGCAGGTGTGGCAGGTCCATCGTGGCGAAGCCGACCCGGTCCAGCAGGTCGAACGTGTACGGCACCCCGGCGAGCGTGGTGGCCCGCGCCGCCCGGAACAGTTCCCAGAAACACGCGTCGGCCACCGAACGGTCGGTGAGCACCAGCGCCGCCCCGCGCGCCAGGTGGCTGTGCACCACCGACAGGCCGTAGCAGTAGTGCAACGGCAGGCTGGTGACCGCCCGGTCGGTGTCACGGATCCCCAGGTACCCGGCGATCGCGTCGGCGTTGGCCTGGAGGTTGTCGTGGGAGAGCCGGACCAGCTTCGGCGAGCCGGTCGACCCGGAGGTGCTCAGCAGCAGCGCCAGGTCGGGGTGCGGCTCGTGCGCGCTGCCGTCGCGCCGCTCCCGCAGCGTCCAACCGCCACCGTCCGCCCCGATCACCACGTCCGGGTCGTACGCCTCGGTCAGCGTCGCCGCCGCCGGCCCGTCCCCCGGCACGAGCAGCACGGCGTGTCCGCCGTACAGCGCGCCCAGGTACGACACCAGCGCGTCGACGGTGTTGGCGCCGGTGACCAGCACCAGCCGCCGCTGCTCCCCGAGCCGCCGCGCGGCCTCCACGACCCGCCGCGCCAGTTCGGCGTACGACAGCGTGCCGTCCGCGGTCACCACGGCGGCACGGTCGCCGTGGCGGGCCAGGTCGCGCACGAACGGCACCGTGCGCACGGCCGGGAGCAGGTCAAACGGGGGTGTCACGGCTTGCACTCTAAGGTGAGGCTCACCTTAGGAAAAGGGTGGGTAACGCGCGTCGCACTCCGATTGCCGATCGTCCCGCCACCGGTAAAGCTGACCGGATGGACCATCCGTATCCGCCCGCCGCCGATCTGGCCGGACTGGCCGACCTGCTCGCCGGCCCGGTGGTGCCGGCGGCCCGGGGCCTGCTCGGCTGCCGGCTGTCCGCCGGCGGGGTCACCGTGCGGATCACCGAGGTCGAGGCGTACGCCGGCACCGCCGGCGACCCGGCCTCGCATGCCCACCGGGGCCGGACCGCGCGCAACGCCGTGATGTTCGGCCCCGCCGGGCACGCCTACGTCTACTTCACGTACGGCATGCACTGGTGCCTCAACGTGGTGACCGGCCCGGACGGGGAGGCGGCGGCGGTGCTGTTGCGTGCCGGCGCGGTGGTCGACGGGCTCGACGCCGCCCGCGCCCGCCGGTCCGCCGTACGCCGGGACGTCGATCTGGCTCGGGGCCCGGCCCGGCTCTGCGCCGCGCTCGGCATCGACCGCTCGGCGTACGGCCTGGACCTGCTCGCCGACGGGCCGGTGCGGCTGCGCCCGGCAGACGTGCCGGTGCCGGAGGCGGCGGTGTCGGCGGGGCCCCGGGTCGGGGTGACCGGGGCGCACGACGTGCCGTGGCGGTTCTGGATCACCGGCGACCCGACGGTCAGCACCTACCGTCGGCACGTCCCCCGGAGCCGCGTCTGACCCTCCGGCAGTGGAATAGTTGACCCGTCAAGTATGTTGTGCGCGGCGTCCCGGAACGCCACCCGGTTTCCGGTCCGACACGCGAGGAGCTGTCATGCAGTTCGGAGTCTTCACCGTCGGCGACGTCACGGTCGACCCCACCACCGGCCGCGAGCCGACCGAGCGTGAGCGGATCAAGGCGATGGTCGCCATCGCGCTCAAGGCCGAGGAGGTCGGCCTGGACGTCTTCGCCACCGGCGAGCACCACAACCCGCCGTTCGTGCCCTCGTCGCCGACCACCCTGCTCGGCTACATCGCCGCCCGCACCGAGCGGCTGCTGCTGTCCACCGCCACCACCCTGATCACCACCAACGACCCGGTGAAGATCGCCGAGGACTACGCGATGCTCCAGCACCTCGCCGACGGCCGGGTGGACCTGATGCTGGGGCGCGGCAACACCGGCCCGGTCTACCCCTGGTTCGGCCAGGACATCCGCAACGGCATCGCGCTGGCCATCGAGAACTACGACCTGCTGCGCCGGCTGTGGCGAGAGGACGTGGTGGACTGGAAGGGCAAGTTCCGCACCCCCCTGCAGTCGTTCACCTCGACCCCGCGTCCGCTCGACGATGTCCCGCCGTTCGTGTGGCACGGCTCGATCCGCAGCCCGGAGATCGCCGAGCAGGCCGCGTACTACGGCGACGGTTTCTTCGCCAACCACATCTTCTGGCCCAAGGAGCACACCCAGCGGATGGTGGGGCTCTACCGGCAGCGCTTCGCCCACTACGGCCACGGCACGCCGGAACAGGCCATCGTCGGCCTCGGCGGGCAGGTGTTCATGCGGAAGAACTCGCAGGACGCGGTACGGGAGTTCCGGCCGTACTTCGACAACGCCCCCGTCTACGGGCACGGGCCGTCGCTGGAGGACTTCAGCCGGGAGACCCCACTGACCGTGGGTAGCCCACAACAGGTCATCGACCGTACCCTCGGCTTCCGCGAGTACGTCGGCGACTACCAGCGGCAGTTGTTCCTCGTCGACCACGCCGGCCTGCCGCTGAAGACGGTGCTGGAGCAGCTCGACATCCTCGGCGAGGAGGTCGTCCCGGTGCTGCGCCGGGAGTTCGCGTCGCGGCGTCCCACAGACGTACCCGAGGCGCCCACCCACGCCGCGCTGGTCGCCGCCCGGGACGCGACCGGCACCGGGGTGGCCCGGTGACCGCGCGCAGCCTGGCCGTGGTCTCGGCCGGCCTCAGCCAGCCCTCCTCGACCCGGCTGCTCGCCGACCAGCTCGCCGCCGCCACCCGCGACGAGCTGGTCCGACGCGGCCACGAGGTGCGGGTGCACGTCGTGGAACTGCGCGACCACGCGCACGACGTGGTGAACCATCTGCTCACCGGCTTCCCGTCGGCGGCGCTGCGCACCCCCCTCGACGCGGTGGCCGGCGCGGACGGCGTGATCGCCGTGTCGCCGATCTTCAGCGCGTCGTACAGCGGGTTGTTCAAATCCTTCTTCGACGTGCTGGAGCCCGCCGCGCTGGCCGGCACCCCGGTGCTGGTCGGCGCCACCGGGGGAACGGCCCGGCACTCACTCGCCCTGGAGCACGCCCTCCGGCCCCTGTTCAGCTATCTGCGCGCCGTGGTGGTGCCCACCGGCGTCTACGCGGCCAGCGAGGACTGGTCCGGTGACGCCGCAGACGGCGCGCTGCGCGAGCGGGTCCTGCGCGCCGGCGCCGAGCTGGCCGAGCAGGTGGACCGGCGGCCGGCGTCGACCGGCCCCGCCGACCCGTTCGCCCTCACCACCGACTTCGCGCGGCTGCTCGGCGGCCGGGAGGACTGACCCTCACTCGTCGTACGGGTGGGCGACCAGCACCGGGCAGTGCGCGTGCTGCAGCACCCCCTGGCTGACCGAGCCGAGCAGCAGCCCGACGAACCCGCCCCGGCCCCGGGTGCCCACGGCCAGCAGCGACGCCGTGCCGCTGGCCTCGACCAGCCCCTGGGTCGGGGTGGCCGCGGCGACCGGGTGCTCACGGACCACCAGGTCCGGGTGCTCGGCGCGGACCGCGGCGGACGCCTCGGCGAGCAGCCGCACCGCCTCGGCCCGGTGGGCGGCCTGTGACTCCTCGACCTCCTCGGGCACCGGGCGGTCCATGCCCGGCGGGCCGACGTGCAGCAGCACCAGCGGCACGTCCCGTCCGGCGGCCTCGGCGGCGGCGTACCCGGCGGCCAACCGGGAGCCCGCCGAGCCGTCCACCCCGGCCACCACCGGCCCGTCCACCGGGATCGGCTGCTCCTCGGGGCGGACCACCAGCACCGGGCAGTGCGCGTGGGCGGCCACCTGGCTGCCCACCGAGCCGAGCAGCAGCCCGGCGAAGCCGCCCAGCCCTCGACTGCCCACCACCACCAACTCGGCCCGACGGGACGCCGCGACCAGGGTGGCGGCCGGCCCACCGGCCACCTGGTGCACCTCGACGGTCAACCCGGGCCAGCGGTCGGTCAGCTTGGCGGCGGTGGCCTCCACCATCCGACGCGAATCCTCGGTGGGCGCCGGCACGCCCAGGTCGTACGGGTTCAACGGCACGCCGTAGCCGAGCGGGTGCAGGTAGCCGTGCACCAGATGCAGCGGCCGGCGTCGCCGCACGGCCGCGCGGGCCGCATGCTCCGCGGCGACCAGGCTCGACGGCGATCCGTCGACGCCCACCACGACAGGTCGGTTCATCGGCACTCCCGGGGGTCGGTCAGGTCAGTGTCGACCCGGGGGGTCGGCCAGGTCATTGTCGACGTACCCGGCCTTGCGGGCCGGCATTCGGCCGGGACGCGCCGTCGCGCCCCGACGCGGTGGACTCGTGTCCGATGGTGCTCACGTCGGACCTGTCCGGCCATCCGACGTACCCAGCGAGCTCATGCGGGGCTTGCGCTGCCACGTCGGGCGCCCGGAGAGGGTGCCGGCGGCGCCCACGTGTGCCGCCCCGGCGGCAGCCGAGCCCACCACCAGGGCACGGACGGCGAGCGTCACGGCGACGGCGAGCAGGACGATCCCGAGACCCGCCCCGAGGTAAGTGCCGAGCGTGGACGCGACGTCACCGGGACGGGGCGCTTCGGGCGCGTCCGCCCACCGCGCCAGCTGTGCGTCCAGGCCGGCGGCGAGCACCAGCGCGGCGGTCCCGCCAGCCAGCGGACCGGCCGACGCCCGGGGCAGGGCCACGGCCAACGGCACCGCCACCAACAGCGCCAGTTGCAGGGTGAGCGCGGCGATCGGCGCGCCGAGGTCGGGTTCCAGCCGGGCCCACAGCGGCGCCGCCAGCGTGTCGGCGAGGCCGGCCCAGGGCAGCACCAACGCCAGCAGCGCGCCGGCCAGGGCCACCCCGGCCGTGGTCACCAGCGCGCCCCGGCCGGCCCGGCGCACCGTCACCGCCAGCGAGGCGGCCACGCCCAGCGTCAGCACCGCCGCCGCCCACGGCGTGGACGCGGCGGTCAGCGGCACCCGTACCGCGTCCAGCGGACCGCACTCGACCAGGTAGTGGGCGCACTCGTACGCCCGGCCGCGCAGCCAGAGCGTGATCTCCCAACCGAGCGCCAGCACCCCGACGGTCACCGGCAGGGCCGGCAGCAGCAGTAGCCGGCGGCCCGCCGAGGTGGTCGGCGCGGTTCGTGCCACCAAACCGGTCAGCCACCGGCTCAACAGCACCGCGCCGAGGACGAGCAGCAGCAGACCCGACAGCGGCACCCCCTCGGGGCGGCTCCGATAGACCAGCCCGTCGTACGGCGCGAGGTACGTGCCGACGAACAACCCGACGCCGAAGACCAGGCCGAGCAGACCGGGCCGCGCCGGCCGACCGACCAACCGCCGTCCCCGCGCGTCCCGCCAGGCGCCGTCGGCCAGGAAGATCGCCGGCTGGATCACGGCCAGCGCCAGCACCGCCAGGCCACCCCACGCGACCCCGTCGATCTGCGGCCAGGCCAGCACCTCGGCGTCGCGCAGCAGGTCGACCAGCAGTTGCACGTTGGCCAGCGCGACGGCGGTGAACACCCCACCGGCGAGCGTCAGACCGAGCGGGAGGGCGAGCGCGGCCGTCGGATCGGCCAGTCCGGCGAGCCGGTTCGCCACGCTCGGGTGCCGGTCCCAGAGCCGCTGCCACGCCCGCGCCCACCATCCACCCGGTGCGTCGGCGCGCACGCCGCCGTGCAGGGCGGCCCGCACGCCGTCCGGGTCCACACCGGCGGCGCGGGCGTCGGCCTGCTGCTCCCGCAGCCGGAGGAAGGCCCGGGTGACCAGCTCGGCGGTGACGGCGACCAGGACGGCCCGTAGCACGACGCCGAGGACCGTGCCGGCGGCCGGCGGCTCGGCGTCCCAGGCGAGCTTGGCGAGCAGCAGCAGCGCGGTGGCCGCGGCCGTGACCCGGGTGCTGATCCGCAGCACCGTGGCGAACCGCAGCCGCAGCAGGTCGTGGTTCTGCACATGGGCCAACTCGTGCCGGAGCACCGCCTCGAACACCAGGCGGCCCTGCGGCCCCTTGGCCGGCAGGGCCAGCAGTTCCGGCCCGAGCGCGACGTACGGCTTGTGGTCCGTTCCGCCGGTGAACGCGCGCCGTCCCAGTCGCGGGCCGAGCAGCACCGGGGTGTCGCGGCGCAGCCGCACCGAGGCGAGCACCTCGGCGATCACCCGCTCGGCCGCCCCGAACACCCCCGGCGGGATCGGCTGGGTGCGCCGCCGGTGCAGCCGGGTCTGCCAGGCGAAGACCGCCGCACCGGGCACCGCCATGAGGTTGAAGAAGTTCGACATCCGCACGAACATCTCGCTGCACGGGTGGTCGAGCACGTCGCCGAGGTCGCAGCCGCGCCGGGGGAGCACCGACAGCCCGAACACGACCGCGAGCAGCACCGCTGTGCTGAACACCAGGGCGGCCAGCGGCAGCAGCAGGAAGCCGGTTTCGTCCGGTCGTCCCCGCCACACCGGGGGCGTGGCGGTCATCGCTCCGGCTCCCCGTCGAGCAGCAGCGCCCCGACCACGGCGTCGGCGATCGTGGCGGCCTGCGGGGGTGCGACGCCGAGCGCCTCGGCCCGGGCGAGGGCCACCTCCCGCACCCGGGCCAGCTGTTCCCGGCTGAACCCGACCGGCTCCGGTGGGGCCGGCTCGCGGCGGCGGCGCAGGGCCCCGAACAGGCCCCGGGTGGCACGCCCCCCGAGCTGCTCCAGCTCACCCTCGGCGCCGCGCAGCAGCGCGGCGGTGACCGACGCGCTGACCAGCGTCACCACCGGTGTGACGGTGGCGACCGCCTCCAGCACCCCGAATCCCAGCCGGCCGCCGTCGATCGAGGCGTCCGCGCCGGTGAGGTAGGGCGCGGCGAGCACGTCGAAGGCGGGCAGTTCCTCGGGTGCGATCCGGGCGACGACGGTACGGGCGAGGGCGGCGGTCCGCTGCACGTCGGCGGGTCTGCGTGACATGTCTCCTTGGTAGCGATCCCCTGCCAGCGGTGCCACCGTGGGTACTGTCCGCTATCCGTCGCCGGCGTGCTCCACGGTGTGCCGGTGGACGATCAGCTCATCCACCTCCAGCCGGCCGATGTGCAGGTCGCGGAGCACGGCGCGACGCACGGCCAGCCGGCCGACCGCCAGCACGCCGAGCGCGGTCGCCCCGCCGGCCAGCGCGGAGATCGCCAGCGCGCCGGTGGCGGCGGCGCCGATGGCGCGGGCGCCGGCCGCCACGGCCGAGACGGCTCGGGCATCGGAGACGGCCGCTGTCCGGCGACGCAATGGGCGCATGGACCGATTCTCCGGCAGGTAGGCCCGGCCCCGCGGCACGGCAGGCCACCGGTCCACCGGCCGGGTGACCGGCGACCGGCGCTGCCGTTGGGCGGGCGGTGCGGCCGTGCGGCGGGCAGGACCGTCGAGTTCCAGAAGAACCGTGAGACGCTCCAGCGGTCCCGGGATTGTCGGTCCGGGTGCGTATCCTGCGCCGGTGACCCCCGACCTGTGCCTGCGTCCGGTGCGCGACGACGATTTGCCCCACTTCTTCGCCCACGAGCAGGATCCGGAGGCCACCTGGATGGCTGCCTTCGGCCCGGCCGACCCGGCCGACCGGGCGGCCTTCGACGCGCACTGGGCCCGGATCCGGGCCGACCCGCGCATCGTGCCGCGCACGGTCGTCGTCGGTGGCGAGGTGGTCGGCCGCGTGGCCGCCTTCCCGGTCGACGAGTGCACCGAGGTCAGCTACTGGATCGACCCACGACGTTGGGGCCGGGGGTACGCCACCGCCGCGCTGGCCGCGCTGCTGCACGAGCTGCCGCAGCGGCCGGTGTACGCCCGCGCTGCCAAGGACAACCGGGCCTCCCTGGCGGTGTTGCGCAAGTGCGGCTTCGTCGTGGTCGGCGAGGACGCGGGCTTCGCCCACGGCCGCCGAGCCGAGGTCGAGGAATGGGTGCTCCGGCTGCCCGCCGAGCCGGCTGACCAGGAAAAGCGCTAGTCTCCCCGAGGTGAACTGGCTGGAACTCGTCGGCTGGGCCGGCTCCGCGCTGCTGGTCTGGTCCCTGCTGCAGACCCGCATCCTGCGGCTGCGCGCGCTCAACCTGGTCGGCTGCCTGATCCTGATCGGCTACAACGCCGCGGTGGCGGTCTGGCCCATGGTCGGCCTCAACGTGGTGCTCGCGGTGATCAACGTGTGGTACCTGCGGACGATGCTGGCCACGCGGCACGACGAGCAGACCTACCAGGCGGTGGAGGTGGGCGTCGACGACCGGTTCCTCGCGCACACCCTGCGGGTGCACGCCGCCGACATCGCCCGGTTCAACCCGGACGTCCGCTGGGCGTCGCACGACGCGCAACGCTCGGCGTTCCTGGTGCTCAAGGCCGACGAGGTGGTTGGGGTGGTGCTGTCGCACGCCGAGGCCGACGGGATCGCCCAGATCGACCTCGACTACGTCACCCCGAGGTTCCGCGACTTCACCCCCGGCGAGTTCGTCTACCGGCGCAGCAGCCTCTTCACCGAGCGGGGCTTCCGCCGGGTGGTGAGCCCGCCCGGCATGGTCGCCCCCTACTACCACCGGCTCGGCTTCCGCCCAGAGGGCGACGCGTACGTGCTCGACCTTCCCGCCCCCGCGTCGGCCTGAGAGTCATGGGGCGGTCGGGAAGGATTCGCCGACCGCCGCACGGGGCACACAGGGCCGTACGTCGGGTGGGTCCTCCGCCCGGCGGCGTCGGCCGTCCGGCCGGCGTCCCCGGCGGCGAGGGAGAGAACCGGGCGTGCAGAGCTACTGGAGCCAACTGGCCCTGGTCGGAGTCCTGGTCGTCCTGAACGCGATCTTCGCGGGTAGCGAGATGGCGCTGGTGTCGCTGCGGGACAGCCAGGTCCAGCGCCTGGAACGCACCAGCCGGGCCGGGCGGGTGCTGGCCCGGCTGGCCAAGGACCCCAACCGGTTCCTCGCCACCATCCAGATCGGCATCACCCTGGCCGGCTTCCTGGCCTCGGCCGCCGCCGCGGTCTCGCTGGCCGAGCCGCTGGTGCCGCTGCTGGGTTTCCTCGGCGGCGCGGCCGAGTCGGTGGCCATCGTGGCGGTCACTCTCGTGCTGACCTTCGTCACGCTGGTCTTCGGCGAGCTGGCCCCGAAACGGATCGCCATGCAGTCCGCCGAACGTTGGGCGTTGCTGGTGGCCCGCCCACTGGACCTGCTGGCGACCGTCTCCCGCCCCGCCGTCTGGGCGCTGGGCGCCACCAGCGACCTGGTGGTACGCCTGTGCGGGTTGAACCCGAGGCACGAGCCCGACGAGATCGGCCCGGACGAGCTGCGCGACATCGTCGCCGGCAACCACGGGTTCACCAAGGAGCAGCGCACCATCATCGCCGGTGCCGTGGAGATCGCCGACCGGCAGCTGAAGGCGGTGCTCGTACCCCGGTTGCAGGTCTTCACCCTCGACAGCGGCACCACCGCGGAGGCCGCCCGGCTGCTGCTGGCCGCCACCGGCCACTCCCGGGCCCCGGTGGTTCGCCACGGCGGCCTGGACGACGCCGTCGGCGTGCTGCACCTGCGTGACCTGGTCGGCGTACCCGACGAGCGCCCGGTCGACGAGATCGCCCGCCCGCCGATGCTGCTGCCCGACTCGCTGCCCGTGATGGACGCGCTGCGCCAGTTCAAGGCCGAACGCCAGCACATCGCCCTGGTGGTCGACGAGCGCGGCGCGGTCGACGGCATCGTCACCCTCGAGGACATCCTGGAGGAGATCGTCGGCGAGATCTACGACGAGACGGACCGGGACGTGCACGGCGTACGCACGGAGGCCGACGGGGCGCTGCTGGTGCCCGGCACGTTCCCCGTGCACGACCTGTCCGACCTCGGCGTCGAGGTTCCCGGTCGGCCGCCCGGTGACTACACCACCGTCGCCGGGATGCTGCTGAGCTGCCTCGGGCACATTCCCAGCGTGGCGGGGGAGCAGGTCACCATGGACGGCTGGCAACTGGAGGTGGCCGCCATCGATCAGCGGGCCATCACCCGGGTACGGCTGCGCCGCGCCGCGCCGGTCGTGGATGCCCCGGACGCGGAACCGGTCCTCGACGAGGCCCACCGCTGACCAGCGCCATAGCCGGTGGGCGGTGCCGCTCGGGCGCCCGGTGGCCTGTGCCGCTCAGCCGGCCGGCGGGCCGAACGGGAAATCGGGCACCGGCGGCAGTAGCTGCACCTGGTCCGAGGGGAACTGCCGGGTGCTGCGACTCAACGCCCGAGCCACCAGACGGATCGCCCACGGTCCCGACGGGTGGCGCTCTGCCCCGATCAGCCGCCCCACCAGGCGACCCCACCAGCGCCCGGTGACGATCACGTCGGTCAGCCGCAGCCGACCGTCCGGGTAGCTGCCCCGCACCACCACGTCCACCACCCGGCCGAGCCGCCGCCCGTGCAGGTCGTATGCCGCCCGGCCGAGCAGGTCACCCGCTCGCACGGCCCGACCCCGGAATGCGGTCGATCAGGTGCCGACGCAGCCACACCTCCACCGGCGGGGGCGGCAGTCCGTCGGCGCGGCAGCGTAGTCGCACCGCGCTGTCCACCTGCGCCACCAGGGTCATCGGCAGGCGCAGCGATGGTGCCGGCCGGTGCTCGCTGAACCGGTCCGCGACCGTCACCAGCAGCCGGCCGACCCGGCCGCCGATTCGCCGACCGAGCGCGTGCTGGCCACTGAGCAGGTACGCCACGTACGGGTAACCCTCGTCGTCGATGGCGAACTCCACATCGTCGACCTTGCCGACCAGTCGTCCGGCGACGTCGACGATCTGCCGGTCCAGCAGCTGCCGGCCGAGCTGGATCCTCATCGCCCCGTCCCGGTGGTCACCGCGAGCGGGATCGCGGCGACCGACGCGGCCACGATCACCACGAGGAAGACCGCGCCGAGCAGGTTGGCGGTCCGCCCGTTGACCCGGTCGCCCAGGTACGTGCGGTCGTTGGCCACGATCAGGATCGGCAGGTACGTCAGCGGCAGCGCCACCGCGCTGGCCACCAGCATGTGCTCGGTGAGCCGCACCGGGTCGACGGTGGTGCACAGCACCAGCATCCCGATCAGCACGCTGACCAGCAGTACGGTGTGGAAACGGGCCGCCTCGCGGGGGCTGACCCGCTTGCCCCACTGCCAGCCGAAGTACTGTGCCGCCGCGTACGCCGCCGACAAGCCGGTTTCCAGGGCGGCACCGAACGTCACGGCGAAGAACGCCAGCGCCGCGATCGCCAGGCCCACCCCGCCGAACGCCAGCACCACCGGCGCGGCGACCTCGTGGAGGGTCGACACGGACGCGCCTGTCGGGTGCAGCACCACCGCTGCCGTCGCCACCAGCGACAGCGCGAGGAACCCGCCGACCGGAAACCCCACCAGCACGCTCGACCGGGCGTCGGCCAGGTCGGCGGCGCTCCACCGTTCCTCCACCCCGCCGGAGGAGAAGAAGAACACCTCGTACGGGCTGACCGTGGAGGCGAACAACGCCACCGCCACGAACCAGTACGCCACCCAGCCCTGCCCGTACGCATCGGGGCGCAGTGCCCCGCGAGCCAGGGCCGCCCAGTCGGTGGGCAGCCAGAACAGCGCCACCGCGAAGATCACCAGGGTCAGCCCGGCCAGTCCGAACACCCGCTCCATCAGCTGAAACCGCATCCGCCACAGCACCAGCCACACCGCGAACGCCGCCACCGGCACCCACAGCAGGTAACTCACCCGGGAGGCCAGCTGCAGGGCCAGCGCGACGCCGCCCAGTTCCGCCGCCAGGGTCAGCACCGTGACCAGGTACGAGGCGGCCAGGTTCAGCAGCGCGACCCGGGGCCCGAGCCGTTCCCGGACCAGGTCGAACACCGCCCGGCCGCTCACCGCCGCGATCCGGCCGGCCATGTCCGCGTACGCGCAGATGCCGACCACCCCGAGCAGCAGCACCCAGGCGTGGCCCATGCCGAACCGGGCGCCGGCCTGGCTCGCCGCCACCAGGTCGCCGATGTCGACGAAACCCCCAACCGCCGAGAGCACGCCGAGCGTGGCGGCGAGGAGCTTCCTCACCTCGGGTACGGGTCGACCGGTCGCATCGATGCGACCATATCCGCGTGACCAGTATTTTTCTGGCAAACCGGTCAGTTGGTGGCTCCGCCGCCCGCCATTCCGATCTCCTTGACCGGCGCTGCATCGCCGGCGACGGAGCGCGGGCGACCGAGCCGGTTCGGTCAGCTCTCGGAGAGGTTCTGCAACCGCACCTGGCCCCGGGAGACCAGCCGCCCCGCGGCGTCGGTGATCTCCACCTGCCACAGCTGCTGGCTGCGTCCCCGGTGCACGGGTGTCCCGACGGCGGTCAGCTCCCCGTCGCGGACCGCCCGAAGGAAGTCCGTCTGGTTGGAGACGCCCACCACCCGTCCGCGCCCGCCGAGCCAGATCGTCCCCCCGACGCTGGCCGCCGTCTCCACCACCGCGCAGTACACCCCGCCGTGCTGGATGCCGAACGGCTGGTGCAGCTCGGGGCGTACCGTCCAGCGGATCACCACCCGGTCGGCGCCGACCTCGTCGAACGTCAACCCGAGCAGGCCGGCCAGGCCGCCCGTGATGTTCGGCGTATCCTCCACGACTCCGTACCTCCTTGTCTCAGCGGAAGGGCAGCCTAACGGTCCGGTATCGGCCAAACCCGGTACGCCCCGGCCTGCGGCATGGGGGAGAATCGGTGATCGTGACCGACAGCAACCTCCCGCGCGGGCGGGAATCCCTGACCGAAGACCTGCGGTGGCGCGGCCTGATCCAGGACTCGACCGGCCTCGACGAGCTGCGTGACCTGCTCGACGGCGGGAGCGCCACCTTCTACGTGGGCTTCGATCCGACCGCACCCAGCCTGCACGTCGGCCACCTCATGCAGGTCACCACGGCCCGCCGGCTCCAGCTGGCCGGGCACCGGCCGCTGCTGCTCGTCGGTGGCGCCACCGGCCAGATCGGCGACCCGAAGGAGAGCGCCGAGCGCAGTCTCAACCCACCGGAGGTCGTCGCCGGCTGGGTCCGGCGCATCCGCGACCAGCTCGCGCCGTTTGTGTCGTACACCGGGGAGAACGCCGCGCAACTGGTGAACAACCTGGACTGGACCGCGGAGATGTCGGTGGTCGAGTTCCTCCGGGACGTCGGCAAGCACTTCCCGGTGAACAAGATGCTGGCTCGTGAGGTGGTCCGGGCCCGACTGGAGACCGGCATCAGCTTCACCGAGTTCAGCTACCAGCTGCTGCAGGCCAGCGACTTCTTCGAGCTGCACCGCCGCCACGGCTGCCAACTCCAGTACGGCGGCTCCGACCAGTGGGGCAACATCACCGCCGGCGTCGACTACATCCGCCGGCGCGGCGCCGGCCCGGTGGAGGCGTTCACCACGCCACTGGTCACCAGGTCCGACGGCACCAAGTTCGGCAAGACCGAGGGCGGCGCCGTCTGGCTCGACCCCGAGATGACCAGCCCGTACGCCTTCTACCAGTTTTGGGTCAATGCGGACGACCGGGATGTGGCCCGCTACCTGCGCTACTTCAGCTTCCGCTCCCGGGAGGAGATCGAGGCGCTGGAGAAGGAAGCGGCGGAACGCCCGGCCGCCCGGGCCGCGCAGCGCGCCCTCGCCGAGGAGTTGACCACTCTCGTGCACGGGGAGCGGGAAATGGCCCAGGCCGTCGCCGCGAGTCAGGCACTCTTCGGTCGCGGCTCCCTCGACGACCTCTCTCCGGTGACCCTGCGGGCGGCGCTGACCGAGGCCGGTCTTGTCCACCTCGACGAGCTGCCGGACGTCGCGGGGCTGCTCAAGGAGTCGGGCCTGGTGCCGAGCATGAAGGAGGCTCGCCGGGTGATCGCCGAGGGGGGCGCGTACGTCAACAACGTCCGGGTGACGCAGGTGGACGCGGTCGTCGGCCGGGAGGATCTGCTGCACGGCCGCTACCTGGTCCTGCGCCGCGGAAAGCGGTCCTTCGCCGGGGTCGAGCTGCGAGGATAACGGTACGAGCGGAGTGTGACGCGAGACGCCCCCGGCGGATTTGACGATCATCTGGCCGGGGGCGTAACTTTCCCCTGCCAGCGCGGAACGGGCGAGACGGGGCGAGAGCCCTGGCGGCCGGAGCGCGGGAATGACCTCCGGGTCGAGGTGGTTGACTCCATCAGAACCTGGACCGGGTGGTGCCCCTGGATCTGTCGTGAGGCGGATTTGGCGGGGCGGAGCCGACCGGGTATGGTTGACGACCGGCAGGGCACCGGGCGAGCGTGCGGGAGACCGCAGCGGCCGGCCTGTCGAGCATCCACGAGATCACCGACACGAGTCGGCTGTCTTGTGGTGCGCCCGGGTGGCATCCGGAAGTGGTAAAAACCGGAAACATCGGTTTGACACGGCGGAAATCTCCGGGTAATGTGGTAAAAGTGCTCGCCGCGAGAGTGGTGGTCACGGGTGGATGTGGTGCCCCGGGTCGGGGGTCCTCGGTTGAGGGTTTCCGGGCGGTGTGTGGTTGTTCTTTGAGAACTCAACAGGGTGCTTGTAAAGCCAGTGCCAAATTGTTTTGATACCCCGGACTGGTCAGGCTTTGGTCTGTCTGGTTGGGATTCCTTTGGCAACATTGTTTGTTG
>NZ_SMJY01000155.1:0-15020 GCF_004348355.1 Micromonospora sp. KC721
CCACCTCGCACTGACCGTCGGCACGTCCTGGCCCGACCCAGCCCCGCGCCGCCCACACTCGGCTTGCGGCAAGTGGTGCTGTCGGCAGACCCAGACGGCCCGGAATGCCGCAGAGTGTTACCGACCAGCGGCGGGCCGGCCCGAATGGCGTGGGATGCCCCGTGTGCCGGCGACGTGGGGCGGCGACGGTCAGGACCCGGGTTCGTCCCGGCGGAGCATCTGGGTCCGGTCGCTGTCGTCGGCCGGCGGGGCCGGCGGCGCGCCCGCCTCACCCGGTTGCCGGGGGATGGCCTGGGTCGGGTCGGCCGACGGCGGCTGCCCGAACGGTGGCGCGGTGTTCGGCCCGGAGAACGGCGGCGCGGACTGCGGCGCGGCCCCGAACGCCGGCCCCGACTGCGGCGTCGCCCCGGATGCCGGTCCCGCGTTCGGCGCCGACGGCGAGCCGAACGCCGGCCCGGACTGCGGCGCGGCCCCGAACTGCGGCGCGGACGGCGCACCGTACGGGCCGCCGGCCGTCGGATAGCCGGCCTGACCCGGGGGCGGATACCCGGCGGTGGGGAAGGCACCCGGGGCCGGCTGCTGCGGCCAGCCCGGCTGCGGCTGCCCGTACAGGCCGGGCTGAGGCTGAGGCTTCGGGACGTGGTAGAGGGTGCGCCAGATCCGGTACACGACGAAGGCGGCGAGCGCGAAGATCGCGAACCAGGCCGTACGGGTCAACAGGCCGAGCAGTGCCCGCAGTACCTCCGCCTCGGCGAGCCGGCCGACCAGCCAGACCAGGACGGCCAGCGCACCGAGCAGCGCGCCGGCCGCGTACTCGACCAGGGCGACCTGGGTGATCTGCTTCGCCCGGCCGACGACCGGCGACACGTGGGTGGCGAGCAGCACCGCCAGCAGTGGCAGGACGATCGCCTGCAGACCGACGAAGGTGAAGAAGCTGTTCCCCATCCGGTCGGCGAAGCTGTTGTACCCGTAGACCGGCGTGAGCAGGTCGATGAAGGCGACGAACAGCAGCACGGCGTTCGCGGCGAGCAGCACCAGCGCCGCCAGTTCGCGCAACGGCCGGGTGAGTTGACGGGCCTGCTCGGCGTCGTGCGGCGCCGACTCGGCGGGGCTGGTCACGGGATCTCCCTCGGTCCAGACGGGCGGTTGCCGAGGTGAGCCTAGTCTCCCTGCCCAGCGGCGAGGGGGACGTGTCGGGTACGCGAGGATGGACGTCATGCGCATCGTGGTACTGACCGGCGGGATCGGCGGCGCCCGGTTCCTGCTCGGCGTCCGGGCGTTCGCCCGACAGGTGGGCGCCGAGGTGACCGCCGTGGTGAACGTCGGAGACGACCTGCTCCTGCACGGCCTGAAGGTCTGCCCCGACCTGGACAGTGTCATGTACACCCTGGGCGGCGGGGCCGACCCGGAGCGGGGCTGGGGACGGGCCGACGAAACCTGGACGGTCAAGGCGGAACTGGCCGCGTACGGGGCCGAGCCGACCTGGTTCGGGCTCGGGGACAAGGATGTCGCCACCCACCTGGTCCGGACCACCATGCTCCACGCCGGGTACCCGCTGTCGCAGGTGACCGAGGCGCTGGCGGCCCGCTGGCAGCCCGGCGTACGCCTGCTGCCGGCCACCGACGACCGCCTGGAGACCCACGTGGTGGTCGACCTCGACGGCGGCCAGCGGGCGATCCACTTCCAGGAGTGGTGGATCCGTCACCGGGCCGACATCCCCACCCACCGGTTCGTCTTCGTCGGCGCGGAGAACGCCAAGCCGGCCCCCGGGGTACGGGAGGCCGTCGCCGAGGCGGACGTGGTGCTGGTCGCGCCGAGCAACCCGGTGGTCAGCGTCGCTCCGGTGCTGGCCGTGCCGGGCCTGCGGGAGGCGGTGGTCGACGGGCCCGCGCCGGTCGTCGGCGTCTCGCCGATCATCGGCGGCGCGCCGGTGCGCGGGATGGCCGACCGTTGCCTGTCGGTGCTGGGCGTGGAGTGCAGCGCGGCCGGCGTCGGCCGGATGTACGGCGCGCGGCGCGACGGTGGCCTGCTCGACGGCTGGCTGGTCGCGCCGGAGGACGAGGGCACGCAGGTGCCCGGGGTGACGGTCCGGTCCGCGCCGCTGCGGATGACCGACGAGGCGGCGACGGCGGACATGGTGCGGGCCGCGTTGGAGCTGCGGTGAGACTGGAGATCCTGCCGGTGCCGGGCATCGGCGACGTGACCGAGGGCGACGATCTGGCGGTGTTGATCGCCACTGCCGCGCCGTGGCTGCGCGACGGGGATGTGCTGATCGTCACCAGCAAGATCGTGTCAAAGGCGGAGGGTCGGCTGGTCGATGTGCCGGCGGACGGCCCGCAGCGGCTCGCGGCCCGGGACGAGGTGCTGGCCGCCGAAACCGCCCGGGTGGTGGCCACCCGGGGAGCGACCCGGATCGTGCAGACCCACCACGGCTTCGTGATGGCCTCCGCCGGGATCGACGCGTCCAATGTCGACAAGACCCGGTTGGTGTTGCTGCCCGAGGATCCGGACGCGTCGGCCCGGGCGCTGCGCTCGGCGCTGCGGGAGCGTTACGACCTGGACGTCGCTGTGATCATCACCGACACGATGGGCCGACCGTGGCGCAACGGGTTGACCGATGTCGCGCTCGGGGTGGCCGGGATGTCCGCGATCCGGGACCACCGGGGCGAGATCGACCCGTACGGCAACGAGCTGCAGCTCACCCAGATGGCCGTGGCCGACGAGTTGGCCGGTGCCGGCGAGCTGATCAAGGGCAAGTGCGACCAGGTTCCGGTCGCGGTGGTCCGGGGCTATCTGGGCGGCACCCGGGGCGACGACGGCACCGGTGCGGCGGCCCTGGTCCGGGACGCCTCGATGGACCTGTTCTCCCTCGGTACCGCCGAGGCGAAGGCGGCCGGCCTGCGGGAGGCCGCCACCCTGCCCGACGGTCCGGGGGAGACGGCGGCCGACCCGGCGGCGGTGGCCCAGGCGATCGCCGCGGTGGCCGACGTGGTCGCGCCCGGCACGGTCTTCACCCACGTCACCGACGACGAGGTACGCGCCGGACTGGTCGGGAAGGTCGCCGGGTGGCCGGAGCGGGCCCACGGGCTCGTCCTCGGCATGGCGCCCACCCCGGTCGACCGGGCCGATCTGGTGCGCTTCGGCGCCGACGTGCAGCGGCTGCGGACCGCGCTGGCCGCCGAGGGCGTGCCGTCGGCGCTGCTGCCGCCGCCGGAGGGCAGCACCGCCAGCGCCTGCCTGGCGCTCTGATCGAACGCCGTCGGGCCGTCAGCCCACCCAGAGCGCCACCCGGTGGTCCTCGTCGGTGACGTAGAAGCAGGCCCCGTCGCACTCGGCCAGCCCCTCCACATGGTGGAAGGGCGCCAGGTCGGCCACCACCTCCCCCGGAATCCGGTGCTCGTCGGCGCCCGGATCCCAGCGGAACCGGACGTGCCGGGAGGTCACCTCGCCGCCGGTGGGGTGGGCGTCCAGCAACACGGAGCCCTTGCCGAGCGCGTCGATCGACCCGATCACCGCCGCGTACCCGCCGTCGGGGGTGGGCGTGACGGCCCGGAAGCCGGCCAGCGCGCCGGGCGGGGTCACCCCGGTCAGCGCGTACGCCCGGCCGGCGCGGGGCCAGGCGGCGTCGGCGAACATCTCCGGCACCCCGGCCAACTCCACCAGGATCGGTTCCCCGTCGGCGGTCACCGGGAACCGGAGCCCGAGCAGCGCCGTACCGTCCGGGGCGAAGGCGGCGGCCTCCACGTTGAGCGGCAGGTCGTCCTCGGCCAACCGGGTCACCCAGCTCTTCGCCCGTGCGGTGCCGCGGGCCAGCGTCTCGACGATGAACCGGCTCCGCACCCGGTCGCCGGGCGGCAACGGGGAGAACGACGCCTTCGCCAGCGCGTCGTTGACCGCACGGTGCAACCGGAACCGGTTGCGGACCACCTGGACCGGCAGGGTGCCGGCCGCCGCGTCGTCCTCCCGGAACCGGGCCACGAAGGCGCGGCGGGGGCGCAGCGGGCCGCCCTTGGATCCGAAGTGCGAACCGAAGACGTACACCCAGCCGTCGTGGTGGGCCAACGCCTCGCCGTCCTCGGTGCGACCGTTCTCCGACCCCGCGTCGGCCGTCACGTGGTGGGCGGCCCACTCACCGTCACCGCGTTCCAGCAGCAACGCCAGGCAGCGCTCGACCGGCCCCTCGTCCAGCACCGTCCAGAAGCCACGCCGGGCCCGGTGCGCGCGCAGCAGGGCCGGTGAGCGGACCGGCAGCAGGTCGCTGGCCTCGTTGCCGGCCACGACGAACTCGACGAGTCGCAGGGTCACCGGGCCAGGGTACGGAACGGGTGCTCGTAGAGTGTCGGGATGCCCGACGCCTCCCCCACCACCGAGTCCGCCGTCCCATCCGCGCCCCGACCCGGGTCGGACCCCCACGCCGACCACGGATCGGAGCCCGACGGGCGGCGGGCATTGCACGCCGACGCGGTCGCGGTACTCACCGACTGGGCGGCGACCAGCCCGACCGCCGGTGAGGCACGGGACCGGACCCTGGAACTGCTGGCCGCCGGCCCGATGGCGACCGACCGCGGTCACCTGCCGGGCCACCTCACCGCCAGCGCGCTGGTGCTCGACTCCACCGGGTCCCGGGTGCTGCTCTGCCTGCACGGCAAGTTCCGTAGGTGGGTGCAGCTCGGTGGGCACTGCGAGAGCGACGACCGGACGCTGGCCGGGGCCGCGCTGCGCGAGGCGACCGAGGAGTCGGGCATCGCCGGGCTGGTGATCGACCCGGTGCCGATCGACGTGGACATCCATCCGGTCGCCTGCCAGGGCGGTTCACTGCACCACGACGTACGCTTCGCGGTCTTCGCCCCGCCGGGCGCGGTGGAGCGGGTCAGCGACGAGTCCGAGGCGCTGGGCTGGTTCCCGCCGGATCGGCTGCCCGAGCCGCTGGCCAGCGCGACGGCCCGACTGGTGGCACCGGCCCTGGCCGCCCTGGCCCGCCGTACCAGCTGACCCGCCGACGGCCGTCCGAATCGATCCCCGCCGGCGGCCCGGGCGGCATCCCGCCGGCCGGCGGTGGGCCGGCCGGCGGGGAGCCTGGGTCAGGTCAGGCCCTCCTCGCCGCGCTCCTTGAGCACGTCGACCAGCGCCTTGACGTCCTGGGCCCGCTGGCGGGGGCAGACCAGCACCACGTCTGGGGTGTCCACCAGGATCAGGTCCCGTACGCCGAGCGCGGCGACCAGCCGGCCGGACTGCGGCACCACCACCAGGTCGTGGGCGTCGTGCAGCAGCACCCCGGGCTTCGCTTCGGTGCCGAGCACGACGTTGCCGGCGGCGTCGGCCGGAAGCACCTCACCGAGGGTGTGGAAGTCGCCGACGTCGTTCCAGCCGAAATCGCCGGGGACCGTCGCCACCCGGCCGGCGGTGGCCGCGCCCTCCATCACCGCGTAGTCGACCGAGATCTTCGGCAGGGTGGGCCACACGGTGCCGAGAATCTCGTCCTGCTCGGGGGTGCCCCAGGCAGCCGCGATGGTGGTGACCCCGGCGTGCAGCACCGGCTGCTGCCGGGCCAGTTCGGCGAGGAAGACGTCCACCCGCCAGACGAACATGCTGGCGTTCCAGAGGTGCCGCCCGGAGCGCAGGTACGCCTCGGCGACCGCAGCGGCCGGCTTCTCCTTGAACTCGGCCACCCGGCGCAGCGGACCATCCCCGACCGGTTCACCGGTCTCCAGGTAGCCGTAGCCGGTCTCGGCGCGGGTCGGGGTGATGCCCACCGTCATCAGCAGCCCCTGTTCCGCGCCACGCACCGCCGCGCGGACCGTCTCCACCCAGCCGTCGGCGTCACGGATCAGGTGGTCGGCCGCGAAGGAGCCCATCACCGCCGCCGGGTCGCGTTGCGCGATCACCGCCGCGGCCAGCGCGATCGCCGCGCAGGAATCCCGGGGCGAGGGCTCCACCAGGATGTTCTCCTCGGGCAGCCCGGTCAGCTGCCGGGCGACCGCCGCCGCGTGCGCGGCCCCGGTGACGACCAGGATCCGCTCCGGTGTGGCCAGTGGCCCCAGCCGGTTCACCGTCGCCTGGAGCAGGGACGCGCTGGTGCCGGTGAGCGGATGGAGGAACTTGGGATGCCCCGCGCGGGACAGCGGCCACAACCTCGTGCCGCTGCCACCCGCCGGGATGACGGCGTAGAGCATCAGCACATCATGCCCGAACCGGCCCGGCTGGTGAGCCAGGTCGGCGGCGGGATCGGGACCGGTCAGCTCCGGGCCCGGGTCCACGCCGCGATGTGCACCTCCGCACTGGACTCCCAGGTGAACTCCTTCGCCCGGTCGAAGCCCGCCTTGGCCAGCGCGAGCCGGCGGGGCTCGTCGTCGAGGAGGGCGGCCAGGTCGGTGGCGATCTGGTCCGGGTCCTCGCTGGTGTAGGCGACCGCGTCCCCGCCGACCTCCGGCAGGGACAGGCGCGGCGTGGTGAGCACCGGGGCGGCGCAGGCCATGGCCTCCAGGATCGGCAGCCCGAAACCCTCCCCGTACGAGGGGTAGGCCGCGACCAGCGCCCCGCCCAGGAAACCGGGCAGGTCGGCGTAGCGCAGGTAACCGGGTCGCAGCAGCCGCAGGTGTGACGGGACCTCCGCCACCGCGCGGTCGATGTCGTCGTCGTGCCCCTGCCCGCCAGCGACCACCAGAGCCGGCGGGTTCTCCCGGTCGCCCACCGCCCGGGCCCAGCCGCGGATCAGGTTCGGTACGTTCTTGCGCGGCTCCTTCGCGCCGAGGAAGGCGACATAGCTGCTGCCACCCAGCCCCAGCCGGGCGCGTACCCGGGCCTTCTCCTCCTCGCCCGGGGCGTGGAAGGCCGCCTGGTCGACCCCGTGGTAGGCGACGTCGATCCTGGTCGGATCGGCGTCGAGCAGCCGGATCAGCTCGTCGCGGGTGGCTTTGCTCGGCACGATGACCCGGTCCGCGCGGCGCAGCGAGGTCTTGATGGCGCTGCGGAAGAACGTCCGGCGGGACTTGTCGTAGTGCTCGGGCTCGGTGAAGAAGGTCGCGTCGTGCACGGTGACGGTGACCGGACAGCCGGCCCGCAGCGGGCAGGTGTAGAACGGTGAGTGCAGCACCTCCGCGCCGACCTGCTGGGCGAGCAGCGGCAGACCGGTCTGCTCCCAGGCGAGCCGGGCGGGGCGGTGCGCGACGGCCGCCGGGGCGGGCACCACCTCCGCCCCCGGCAGCATCCGGGTGTAGCGCTCGAGATCGGTACGGAGGCTGACGACCACCAGGTCGACCGCCGAACCGCAGACTCTGCCGAGCGCGCCGAGCAGGCCATCGACGTATCTACCGACGCCGCCACGGTCGGCGGGGACACTCGTGGCGTCGATGAGCACGCGGGGCGGGCGACCGGCGGTCACGGGGCGACTCCTTGAACTGGCGGGTCTGTGGGGAACAACACTCGGGGCAAGCCTACGCCGATGCCCGGCCGGCACGCTGACTGCGACCCGACCGTACGCCGACTTGTCGTCGTCATCGAGTACGCGCCTGGGACGCGTATCGTTCGCGCCGATGGCCGACAACATTGCCCGGGTCTTCGCCGACGCGATCGCGACCGACCCGACCCGACCCCTGCTGACCTGGTACGACGACGCCACCGGGGAACGCACCGAACTCTCCGGCGCGACGCTGGCGAACTGGGTGGCCAAGACGGCCAACCTGCTCGTCGACGACCTGGCCCGCCAGCCCGGCGACACCGCCGGGATACTGCTGCCGCCGCACTGGCAGACCGCCGTGGTGCTGCTGGGCTGCTGGTCGGCGAAGCTGACGGTGACCGACAGGCCGGGCGAGGTGGACGTCCTCTTCGCCGCCGCCGGCCGGGCCGCCGAGGCGGACGCCTGGTCGGCCGGGGACTCCTACGCCCTCGCGCTCGACCCGTTCGCCCTGCCGATGCGCCAGGTGCCGGCCGGTTTCGTCGACTTCGTCAGCGAGGTACGCGGGCACGGCGACCACTTCACGCCGTACCCCCGGGGTGGCCCGGGCGACGCGGAGTTGCTGGCCCGCGCGGCGGCCCGGGCGACGGAGCTGGGGCTGGGCCCCGACGACCGGCTGCTGGTCGACGTCGACCGGCACCCCGACCCGGTCGACTGGCTGCTCACCCCGCTGACCGCCGGCGCGAGCGTGGTGCCCTGCGGCAACCTGGACCCGGCCCGGGTGGCGTCCCGCGCTGCGGCCGAGCGGGTCACCCGTACGCTGCACTGACGTCCGCCGGCCGGGTCCGGCCGCGAACCGACCCTGCCATGATCAACTCAGCGTGCAGGCATGTCGGGGTGTCCTCGCCGCCGGACACCCCAACCTGCCGCGAGCAAAGCGCGTGCCGCGTCCCGCGCGTGATTCGCGGCGCGCGGGGTGAATCAGGCGCGGCGCTGGGCGAAGGCGGCGAAGGCGGCCAGGGACTCGGGGTTGGCCAGGGCACCGGTGGCGGCGGCCCGATCGACCGGGACGCCGGTGAGGATCTTCTTGACCGGGACCTCCAGCTTCTTCGCCGAGAGGGTTCGCGGGACGGCACGGACCTGGTGGATCTCGTCGGGGACGTGCCGGGGCGACAGCGCGGTCCGCAGCTCCCGGCAGATCCTCGCGCGCAGCCCGTCGTCGAGCGCCAGCCCGTCGGCGAGGACCACGAAGAGCAGCAACTCCCCCGCACCGCCCTCGTCGTCCTCCAGGTGCACCACCACCGAGTCGACGACCTCGTCCAGCCCTTCCACCACCGAGTAGAACTCGGCGGTGCCGAGCCGGACCCCGCCCCGGTTGAGGGTGGCGTCGGAACGCCCGGTGATCACGCAGCCACCCCGCTCGTTGATGGTGATCCAGTCGCCGTGCCGCCACACACCCGGGTAGGTCTCGAAGTACGCCTCGCGGTAGCGGCGGCCGTCCGGGTCGTTCCAGAACCCGACCGGCATGCTCGGCATCGGCGCGGCGATCACCAACTCGCCCAGTTCCCCGACGACCGGGGTGCCGTCGGCCGAGCGGGCCTCCACCCGGGCACCGAGCGCCCGGCAGGTGATCTCCCCGGCGTGCACCGGCAGCAGCGGGACCCCGCCGACGAAACCGGTGCACACGTCCGTGCCACCGGACAGCGACTGGAGTTGGAGGTCGTCACCGACGTTCTCGTACACCCAGCGGAAACCCTCGGCGGGCAGCGGCGCTCCGGTCGAGCCGACCCCGCGCAGCGCCGAGAGGTCGGCGACCTCCCGGGGCACCAGCCCGGCCTTGCGGCAGGCCAGCAGGAACGGCGCCGAGGTGCCGAAGTACGTGGTGCCGGTCCGCGCGGCCAGCCGCCACAGCGCCGCCAGGTCGGGATGGCCCGGGTTGCCGTCGAACAGCACGATCGCCGCCCCCACCGCCGGGCCGGAGACCAGGAAGTTCCACATCATCCAGCCGGTGGTGGTGAACCAGAAGAACCGGTCGGACGGGCCCAGGTCGTGGTGCAGGGCCAGCATCTTCAGGTGCTCCAGCAGGATGCCACCGTGACCGTGCACGATCGGCTTGGGCAGCCCGGTGGTGCCCGAGGAGTAGAGCACGTAGAGCGGATGGTCGAACGGCACCGGGGCGAAACTCGCCGGTTCGTCGGTGGCGGCGGCCAGGTCGTCCCAGCCGATCGCGCCCTCCGGCGGCGGGCCGGCCGGGTCGAGGTAGGAGATGCCGACGGTGTACGCCAGCGTCGGCAGCGCCGCCCGGATCGCGGCCACCTCGCCGCGCCGGTCCACCGACCTGTCGCCGTACCGGTAGCCGTCAACCGCGACCAGGACCTTCGGCTCGATCTGCCGCCACCGGTCGGTGACACTGCGGGTGCCGAACTCCGGGGCGCAGGACGAGAAGACCGCGCCGAGGCTGGCCGTGGCCAGCATCAGCACGTACGTCTCGGGGATGTTCGGCGCGTACGCCGCGACCCGGTCCCCGGCGACCACACCGAGCCGGCGCAACCCGGCCGCCACCCGGCGGACCCGCTCACGCAGTTCGGCCGCGGTCAGTGTGACCGGCGGGCGGGTCTGGCCGTGCGCGATCACCACCGGGTCGTCGTCGGCCAGGCCCGGCATCCGCAGCACGTTCTCGGCGTAGTTGAGTGTCGCGCCGGGGAACCAGCGGGTGCCGGGCATCCCGAGCGCGGTCAGGGTCGCCGTCGGCGGGGTGTGCGCGACGACCTCGAAGTGGTCCCAGACCGAGCGCCAGAAGGCATCGAGGTCGGTGACCGACCAGCGCCACAGTTCGTCGTAGTCGGCGAAGTTCAGCCCTCGGTGCTCGCGCAGCCAGCGCAGGTAGTTCCCGATCCGGGACCGCTCGCGCACGTCCGCCGGCGGCGTCCACAGCACGTCACCCACTGCTCCACCCTTCCTGCGGCCCCGGACGGCGATGTTCGTGGGCCGTGGCGCCATCTTGCCTCAGCCCGCCCGGTGTGCCTGGATGGCCCGGCGTTTGGCCAGCCGGTGCGCCCGGCGGATCTCCGCCTCCCGGAACCGGCGCTCGTCGTCCGCGCTCTGCGGCAGCACCGGCGGGACCGGCCGCGGCGCACCGCCCAGGTCGACGGCGACGAAGACCAGGTACGCGGTGACCACCCGCACCGGCTCGTCCTCGGCCGAGTCCCACCGCTCGGAGACGACCTTCACCCCCACCTCCATCGAGGTGTGCCCGGTCCAGTTCACCTGGGCGTGCGCGTGCACGAGGTCGCCGACCCGGACCGGCTCGGAGAAGACGATCTCGTCGATCGAGGCGGTGACCGCCGTGCCGCCGCTGTGCCGGGCGGCGGCCGCGCCCGCCACGTCGTCGACGAACTTCATCAACACCCCGCCGTGCACGGTGCCGTACAGGTTGACATCGACGGCAGTCATGATGCGACTCAGCGTGACGCGAGAGTACGAGGTGGGTTTGCCCTGCGGGGCGGAGGGGTGCTCGGTCATGCCAGAGACGGTACGGTGCGCCAATGCGACATCTCTGGAGCTTCCTCGCCGGTTTGGTGGTGGCGCCCATCACCTGGGTGCTGGTCACCCTCGGGCAGGACGGGTCGGGTCGGACCGTGGACCGCTGGGTGGAGATCGGCACGTACAGCACGCCCAACCTGATCGAGCCGGCCGTCTATCTCGGCGTGGCCGGCGTCCTGCTCGGTCTGCTCGGCACGCTGCGTGTCTCCCCGCTCGGCCCGCTGGTCGCCGGGCTGCTGCTGGTCACCCCGTACGTCGGGATGTTCATCGCGCCGTTCGCCGTGCTCGACCGGATCCCCGCCGGCTGGCGGGTCCTCGGTGACCCGCTACCGCTGAGTCTGCCGGTACGCAACGGCACCCTGTTCCTGATCGGGCTGGCGCTGCTGCTGGCGACGTTCAGCATCCAGCGGTGGCGACGCTGGCCGGCGCGGGCGACCCCCGAGGCACCGGCGGCCCCGGCCGACGACACGCCCACGGAGAACACCTTCACCCTGGGCGACTGGCCGCCGTCGGGCGGCGGAAGCGAACCGGACACCGCGCCGCTCACGCTCGGCTACCCGAGCCCGGACACCCCCACCGAGCCGCTGCCCCGGCGCACCGGCGTCGAGTCGCCGTGGACCTCCCCGCCCCGGTACGGGGCCAGGCCGGGGGACCCGGACAACCGGTGACGGCAACGGGCGGGCCGGGTCATCCCGGCCCGCCCGTTGCCGGGTACGTCCGCCTCAGCCCTTGAGCAGTTGGCGGGCCATCACGATGCGCTGCACCTGATTGGTGCCCTCGTAGATCTGGGTGATCTTGGCGTCCCGCATCATCCGCTCGACCGGGTAGTCCCGGGTGTAGCCGTAGCCGCCGAGCAACTGCACCGCGTCGGTGGTGATCTCCATGGCGGCGTCCGAGGCGAAGCACTTGGCGGCCGCGCCGAAGTAGGTCAGGTCGGCGTCGCCACGCTCGGACTTCCCGGCGGCGGCGTAGGTGAGCTGCCGGGCCGCCTCCAGCTTCATGCCCATGTCGGCGAGCATGAACTGGACGCCCTGGAACTCCGCGACCGCCCTGCCGAACTGCTTGCGTTCCTGGACGTACCCCTTGGCGTAGTCGAGGGCGCCCTGCGCGATGCCGACGGCCTGGGCGGCGATGGTGACCCGGGTGTGGTCCAGGGTCTTCATCGCGGTGGCGAAGCCGGTGCCCTCGGCGCCGATCATCCGGTCGGCCGGGACGCGTACGTTGTCGAGGTAGACCTCCCGGGTCGGGGAGCCCTTGATGCCGAGCTTCTTCTCCGGGGCGCCGAAGCTGACCCCCGGGTCGGACTTCTCGACAACGAAGGCGGAGATGCCCTTCGACCGGGCTGTGGGATCGGTCACAGCGAAGACGGTGTAGAACTCCGAGACTCCCGCGTTGGTGATCCACCGCTTCACCCCGTTGAGCACCCAGTGGTCGCCGTCCCGAACGGCTCGGGTGGTCATCGAGGCCGCGTCGCTGCCCGCCTCCGGTTCGGACAGGCAGTACGAGAACATGGCCTCGCCGGCGGCGACCCGGGTCAGGTACGTCCGCTTCAGCTCGTCGGAGCCGGCCAGGATCAGCGGCATCGTGCCGAGCTTGTTGACCGCCGGGATCAGCGAGGACGAGGCGCAGGCCCGCGCCACCTCCTCGATCACGATCGCCGTGGCGAGGGCGTCCGCGCCGGCACCGCCGTACTCGACCGGGATGTGCGGGGCGTGGAAGTCCGCGGCGCGCAGCGCGTCGTACGATGCCTTCGGGAACTCGCCGGTCTCGTCGGCCTCGGCGGCATGGGGAGCCACCTTCGCGGCACAGATCTCCCGGACCGCGGCGCGGATCGCCTCGTGCTCCTCGGGCAACCGGTAGACGTCGAACGACTCCTCTGCGGCCATGTCGGCCCACCCCTTCCACGGCTATCATGCGCAGTCTGTGGCGTGACGAAGGCTGCCGACTGCCGCAGACTGAAGGATAGCCATGGGGTCCGGCCCGACCCTACCGGCGGGTAGGCTCGCGTACGACGGTCGTCGGCCCGGCACAACTACCCTCACACCAGACGACGAAGGTTTCCTCGGTGCCCGGCCTTGGCGCCCCAGCCGATTGCGACGCAATGAAGCGCCGCCAGTGCGAGCGGAGAAGACAGGCGTGACGATCCCGTACCCGAACATCCAGCCGGTGCCCGCCATCGCGCCGGTGACGCCGCCCTCGGGTGCGCCGCGGCCCCGGGTCACCTTCCTCGGCACCGGATACCTCGGCGCGACGTACGCGATCTGCTACGCCGAGCTGGGCTACGAGGTCCTCGGCTTCGACGTGGACGTCGACAAGATCGCCAAGCTGAACGCCGGCGAGGTGCCGATCCACGAGCCGGGCCTGGACGAGCTGCTCAAGCGGAATCTGGCCGCCGGCCGGCTGCGGTTCAGCACCGACATCGCCGAGACCGCCCACTTCGGTGACGTGCACTTCATCTGCGTGGGCACCCCGCAGCGCGCCGACGGCATGGGTGCCGACCTGTCGTACGTCGAGGCGTCGGTGGTCAGCCTGGCCCAGCACCTGACCCGCAAGGCGCTGATCGTCGGCAAGTCCACCGTCCCGGTCGGCACTGCCGAGTGGGTGGAGCAGCTCGTCGGCAAGCATGCCCCGGCCGACCTCGGCGTCGAGGTGGCCTGGAGCCCCGAGTTCCTCCAGGAGGGCTTCGCCGTCGACGACGTGCTGCGCCCCAACCGGATCGTGGTCGGTGTCAAGAGCGACTGGGCCAACGCCATGCTCTACGCGGCCCACAAGGGCGTGTTCGACCTGGCCGCCACCGAGGACCGGGAGGTCCCTCTGGTGGTCACCGACTTCGCCACCGCCGAGCTGGTCAAGGTCGCCGCGAACGCCTTCCTGGCCACCAAGATCTCCTTCATCAACGCGATGGCCGAGGTCTGCGAGGCCGCCGGTGGCGACGTCACCCAGCTGGCCCGGGCCATCGGATACGACCCGCGCATCGGCAACCGGTTCCTCCAGGCCGGCCTCGGCTTCGGCGGCGCCTGCCTGCCCAAGGACATCCGCGCCTTCCAGGCCCGGGCGCAGGAGCTGGGCGCGGGCGAGGCGCTGCGTTTCCTGCACGAGGTGGACCTGATCAACCTGCGCCGCCGCACCCGGGTGCTCCAGCTCGCGGCCGAGCTGCTCGGCCGCCGTTCCGGCCCGGCCGGCCCGGACTTCGCCGGTACCCGGATCGCCGTACTCGGCGCCACCTTCAAACCCAACACCGACGACGTCCGGGACGCCCCGGCGCTCGCCGTCGCCGCGCTGCTGCAGAAGGCCGGGGCCGACGTGCACGTGTACGACCCGCAGGGCACCGAGAACGCCCGCCGGGTGGCCCCCGAGCTGACCTACGAGGCCAGCATGAACGACGCCGTCACCGGGGCCGACCTGATCTGCGTACTCACCGAGTGGGCCGACTTCCGCAACGCCGACCCGGTCGCCCTCGGCGAGTTGGTCGCCGGACGCCGGGTGGTCGACGGGCGCAACTGCCTCGACTCGGCACTGTGGATCCACGCCGGCTGGGACTACCGGGGCATGGGCCGGCCCTGACCTCCTGCTGAGCGCCGCCCGGGAGGCACCGCCTCCCGGGCGGCGCTTTTTGTTGTCCCGAATCGCAGTGCCGGGTGTCGAAATCCGCGCCGCGTCAGGGCATGCTGCGACAGTGGGGATCCACAGTGCGCCGGCGGCCGGGTGGAGGGTGTCGTGGAGAACTTTCAGTGCCCCTCGTGCGGGCGGCAGTTCACACCGGCCGCGCGCTGCCCGCACTGCGCGGCCGACCAGCCACGCTGGCGGGAGCACCTGGCCGAGGTCGAACGCTCGATCGCCGAGCTGAAGGCGCGCGACGCGGCGATCGCCGCCGAGCAGCGGCAGATCGCCGCGAAGATGCAGGCCGCCCTCTTCCAGCGGGACATCCTCGCGCACGCCGGCGAGGAACGGATCAAGCAGGCCGCCCGCCCCCGGCGGGTGCTGCGCCGCAAGCCCGGCCGCCGGCCGCCGACCGCGGCCACCGGTGCGCCGCCACGGGTGCCCCGGCAGGGCCCCGCGGCACCCGGCCCGGCGGACGCCCCGC
>NZ_SMJY01000156.1:0-15018 GCF_004348355.1 Micromonospora sp. KC721
GCGGCGGTCAGGCGGGCGGGCTGGCCGCCCGGACCTGGTCGGCGATGCGCTCGGCCACCGACCGGGCGGTCGCCTCGGTGGCGGCCTCCACCATCACCCGTACCAGCGGCTCGGTGCCGGACGGGCGCAGCAGCACCCGGCCGGTCTGCCCCAGCTCGGCCTCGGCCCGCTCCACCTCGGTACGCACGGCGGGCGCGGCGGCGCCGACGGTGCGGTCCCCCACCGGCACGTTGATCAGCACCTGCGGCAGCTTGGTCACCACCGCGGCCAGTTCCGTCAGTGACCTGCCGGTCTGCGCCATCCGCGCCATCAGGTGCAGCCCGGTCAGCACCCCGTCGCCGGTGGTGGCGTACGCCGGCATGACGATGTGGCCGCTCTGCTCGCCGCCGAGGGCGAGACCGGCGGCGCGCAACTCCTCCAGGACGTACCGGTCGCCGACCTTGGTCTCGAGCAGGCGGATGCCCTGCGCGGACATCGCCAGGCGCAGGCCGAGGTTGCTCATCACGGTCGCGACCAGGGTGTCCTGGGTGAGCGCGCCGGACTCCTGCATGGCGAGGGCGAGGATCGCCATCAACTGGTCGCCGTCGACCTCGACCCCGTCGGCGGTGACCGCCACGCACCGGTCGGCGTCGCCGTCGTGCGCGAGCCCCAGGTGCGCGCCGTGCTGGACCACGGCCTCGCGCAGCGCGTCGATGTGGTTGGAGCCGCACCCGTCGTTGATGTTGAGCCCGTCCGGTTCGGCGTGGATGGCGATCACCTCCGCGCCGGCCTCCCGGTAGGCGACCGGGGCGACCTCGGCCGCCGCGCCGTTGGCGCAGTCGACCACCACCTTGATCCCGTCCAGCCGGTGCGGCACCGTGCCGACCAGGTGCTGCACGTAGTGGTCCGCGCCGTCGAGCAGGTCGTGCACCCGGCCGACACCCGCGCCGATCGGACGTTTCCAAGCGGTGGTGCTGTTCGCCTCGACCGCCGCCTCGATCCGCATCTCGATCTCGTCGGGCAGCTTGTGGCCGCCGGCGGCGAAAAGCTTGATGCCGTTGTCCGGCATCGGGTTGTGCGAGGCGGAGAGCATCACGCCCAGGTCGGCCTTGGCCTCGGCGGTGAGGAACGCCACCGCCGGGGTGGGCAGCACGCCGACCCGGACCACGTTGGCGCCGGCGCTGGTCAGGCCGGCCACCACGGCCGCCTCCAGCATCTCGCCGCTGGCCCGGGTGTCCCGGCCGACCACGGCCAGCGGCGGATGGCTCTTGTCCGACTCGGCCAGGGTGTGCGCGGCGGCCACCGCCACCGCCAGCGCCAGCTCCGGGGTGAGATCCGCGTTCGCCCGCCCGCGTACGCCGTCCGTGCCGAACAACCGGCCCATACCCGCCAACCTCCGATGAAACGGTCCCAGGGAAGAAGCGAACGGCCGGGCCGCCTCCCGTCGAGGGGAGGCGGACCCGGCCGTTCGTCAGAAGTACAACGTGCCGCTGAAGGTCAGCGCTTCGAGTACTGAGGAGCCTTACGGGCCTTCTTGAGGCCGTACTTCTTGCTCTCCTTGACCCGGGCGTCACGGGTCAGGAAGCCGGCCTTCTTCAGAGCCGGGCGGTCGTCGGGCTCGCTGACGATCAGCGCGCGGGCGATGGCGAGCCGCAGGGCACCGGCCTGGCCGGTGGTGCCGCCGCCACGCAGGTTGGCGATGACGTCGAAGGCCTCGGGCTTCTCGGCGGTGACCAGCGGGTCCTTGATGAGCTGCTGGTGCACCTTGCTCGGGAAGTAGGCCTCGAGGTCACGGCCGTTGCAGGTGATCTTGCCGCTGCCGGGGACGATGCGGACCCGGACGATGGCCTCCTTGCGCCGACCCACGGTCTGGATCGGGCGGTCGCCACGAGGCGCGCGGGCGACGGGCGCCGGCGCCTCGGTGGCCTCGGGGGCGACCTCGGTCTCGGTGATGTCGGTCATGCTGTTTCCTTCGCCCGCGCTCACTGCGCGATCTGCTTGATCTCGAACGGCACCGGCTGCTGCGCCGCGTGCGGGTGCTCGGCACCGGCGTAGACCTTCAGCTTCTTGATGAGCTGACGGCCGAGCTTGTTGTGCGGGAGCATCCCCTTCACGGCCAGCTCGATGGCCCGGTCGGGGCGCTTGGTCAGCAGCTCGTCGTAGCCCACCCGCTTCAGACCACCCGGGTAGCCGGAGTGGCGGTAGGCGATCTTCTGCTGGCGCTTGTTGCCGGTCAGCGCGACCTTGCCCGCGTTCACGATGACGACGAAGTCGCCCGTGTCGACGTGCGGCGCGAAAGTCGGCTTGTGCTTGCCACGCAGCAGCGTGGCGGCGTGGGTCGCCAGGCGGCCCAGCACGACATCAGAGGCGTCGATGACGTGCCACTGACGCTCGATCTCACCCGGCTTCGGGCTGTACGTACGCACAGGTCTACCTTGTCTCGTCGTCGGTCTGGGGTCGCGCGCCGAGGTGACCAGGGCCTCCCGGTCGGACCAGCGCGCACGAACGACCAAGCGTACCTGATGCGGCACGCCTAAGAATGTCGTACAACAGCAGGCAACGATACCCGCCGCCCCGCCGGCAGGTCAAAACGGGGGTGGACCCGGCGTGGCCTGCGGCGGGGCGATGAGCGGGATCACACCCCGGCCCGTGCCATCCGCGCTCCCGGCCGCAGGTACGCGACCCACGTCACCACGATCATCACCAGGAAGAGCACGAGGTAGAACCGCAGGGCCGGCTGGATGCCGCCGTAGGTCGACTTCGCCCAGGCGTAGCAGATCGGGACGAGGAAACCGCCGAAGGCGCCGACCGACGAGATGATTCCCAGCGCCCCGGCCGCCTGGCGGCGCATCGCCAGCATGGTCTCCGGCGAACCGCCCAGGTCCTCCCCCTTCACCTGGAAGATCCGGGAGATCATCCGGTAGGTCGAGCCGTTGCCGATGCCGGTCGCCACGAACAGCAGCATGAACGCCAGGAAGAAGAACCCCAACCGGCGCTCCTGCACCGACCACAGCGCCAGGTACGCCCCACCGATCATCAGCACGAAGCTGGCCACCGTGATCCGGGCGCCGCCGATCACGTCGGCGAGGCGCCCACCGAACGGGCGACAGACCGAGCCCACCCCCGCGCCGAGGAACGCCCAGGACAGCGCGATGTCGGGCCGGCCGAACACCCCGTTGAGCAGGGTCGGGAAGGCCGCCGAGTAGCCGATGAACGAACCGAAGGTGCCGATGTACAGGAACGACATGATCCAGGTGTCCCGGTGCCGCAGCGAGGACCACACCGGGCCCACGTCCGCCTTGGCCTCGGCCAGGTTGTCCATGAACAGGAACGCGCAGACCGCCGCGATCACCGCCAGCGGGATGTACATCAGGCCGGCCCGGGCCAGCGCGAGGCCCCCACCGAACACGATCACCTGGGGCACCACGAACTGCACCACGGCCACGCCGATGTTGCCGCCGGCGGCGTTCAGGCCGAGCGCCCAGCCCTTCTCCCGCTCCGGATAGAAGAACGAGATGTTGGCCATGCTGGAGGCGAAGTTGCCGCCCCCGAAGCCCGCCGTGGCGGCGATCAGCAGCAGCGGCAGGAAGCCGATCTCCGGATGCTGGACCGCCCAGGCCAGACCCCCGGCCGGGATGATCAGTAGCAGGGCGGACACGATGGTCCAGTTGCGCCCGCCGAAGATCGGAACCGCGAAGGTGTACGGCAGCCGAAGCAACGCCCCGACGCCGCTGGGCACGGCGGTCAGCCAGAGCGCCTGGCTGGTGGTCAACTGCCATCCGACGTCGCCCAACCGGACGACCACGATGCTCCAGAGCAGCCAGACGGAGAAGCCGATGTGCTCGGCGAAGATCGAGAAGATGAGGTTGCGCCGGGCGATCCCGCGGCCCACGGTCTGCCAGAAGTGGCCGTCCTCCGGGGCCCAGTGGCCGATCCACCGGCCCGGCCGGCGTTGCAGGTCGATCTCGTCCGCTGATGTGGCGGGCGCAGTCGTCGTGGTCATGAGGCGCTCCTTCCGGCCGGGGGCTATGTCGTGGCTCGCACGACCCACCGGCTCAGCCGGCGTCGAGCGACCCCGGGTGAAAGCTAGGCACCCACCGTTACCGGAACGTTTCGCCGACGACGTCGGGCAGGCAACGGTGATCGCACCGGCCGGTCCGCCCGATGGTGAGGAGAGCGCTCAGAGTTGCTGGAGGATGCGCAGCGCCCGGGCCACCCGCTGCATGGTCTCGGTGTCGGCGAGATCCACGCACTCGGTGAACCACTTCTTCATCGGCGAGGAGAGCCGGTCCGGCATCACCACGTACCCGCCCATCGGCACCGCGAGGGGGGAGTCACGCAGCAGAGCCGTCTCCACCACCTCGGCCACGATCACGATGGGCACGTCGGTCGAGTTGTAGACGTCGGAGCTGATCACCAGGCCGAGCCGCTCGCGGGCTCCGGAGATCCGCCAGATCTCACCCCTACGCAGCACGCGGTCGCCCGCCGAAGAGCGCGTCGTCGACCAGGGCGACCTCCCGGGCGTCGGCGAGCGCGGCGGACTCCAGGTCGATCCCGGCCCGGCCGACCGCGGCGGCGTGCGCACGGAACACCTCGCGGAGCGCCTTCTCCCGGGCCGCCTGGTCCATCCAGGCGGAGAGCGACAGCCCTTCGCGCTTGGCGAACCGGCGGGCCTCCTCGATCGTCTCGTCCGAGAACGACAGGGTCACCTTGGCAGTCATGCCGACCAGCTTACTCCTGGTATGACCATCAGTCATTCCCGCGCTCACCGGCGAACCGGACACACCGAGCGCCGCACCGGTCGCCCTCCCCGGGTGCGGTGTGAGGCGCTCTTGACAGGGCCGAAACAAACGAGACCCGGTCCGGAAACCCCCCGCAGGCACGCTTCTCCAGCATGACTGACGGTGCACGCGCTGCGACCCGGCCGGGGATCCCACCCCGTACGGCCGAGACGCACTGCCCGTACTGCGCCCTGCAATGCGGGATGACCCTGCGCGACTCCGGCGACCGGGTGGAGGTGCTCCCCCGGCAGTTCCCCACCAACCGGGGCGGCCTCTGCCAGAAGGGCTGGACCGCCGCCGAGCTGCTGGACCACCCCGACCGGCTGACCACTCCGCTGCTGCGCGACCCGGCCAGCGGCGAGTTGCGCCCGGCCAGCTGGGAGGCGGCCCTCGACCGGGTCGCCGCCGGCATCCACGCCGTCCGGGACGCGCACGGCCGGGACGCGGTCGCGGTCTTCGGCGGTGGCGGGCTCACCAACGAGAAGGCGTACGCGCTCGGCAAGTTCGCCCGGGTGGCGTTGCGTACCCGCAACATCGACTACAACGGCCGGTGGTGCATGTCCTCCGCGGCGGCGGCCGGCATCCGTGCCTTCGGCATCGACCGGGGGCTGCCGTTCCCGCTGGCCGACCTGGGCCGGGCCGACACGCTGCTGCTGGTCGGCGCGAACCCGGCGGAGACCATGCCGCCGCTGATGCGGCACGTCACCGACCAGCGGGAGCGCGGCGGCCGGCTGATCGTGGTCGACCCCCGGGTCACCGCCACCGCCCGCCAGGCGGACCTGCACCTGCAACCGCTGCCCGGCACCGACCTGGCGGTGGCCAACGCGCTGCTGCACATCGCCGTCACCGAGGGCCTGGTCGACAAGGCGTACGTCGACGCCCGCACCACCGGCTTCGAGGAGGTCCGCCGCACCGTCGCCGGATACTGGCCGGCCGAGGTGGAACGCCTCTCCGGGGTGCCGGTGGCCGACCTGGAGGAGACCGTCCGGGCCCTCGCCGACGGCAGCGCGATCATCCTCACCGCCCGGGGTGCCGAGCAGCACGCCAAGGGGGTCGACACGGTCAGCGCGTTCGTCAACCTGGCGCTCGCCCTCGGCCTGCCCGGCCGTCCCGGCTCCGGGTACGGCTGCCTGACCGGCCAGGGCAACGGCCAGGGCGGCCGGGAGCACGGGCAGAAGGCCGACCAGCTGCCCGGATACCGCAAGATCGACGACCCGGCGGCCCGGACGCACGTGGCCGGGGTGTGGGGCGTCGACCCCGACGACCTGCCCGGCCCCGGCGTGCCGGCGTACCAACTGCTGGACTCGCTCGGCATGCCCGGCGGACCCCGGGCGCTGCTCGTCTTCGGCTCCAACCCGGTGATCTCCGCGCCCCGGGCCGCCCGGGTCACCGAACGGCTGCGCGGGCTCGACCTGCTGGTGGTGGCCGATTTCCTGCTCTCCGAGACGGCGGCGCTGGCCGACGTGGTGCTGCCCGTCGCCCAGTGGGCCGAGGAGGAGGGCACCATGACCAACCTGGAAGGACGGGTGCTGCGCCGGCAGGCCCTGCGCCCGCCGCCGCCCGGCGTCCGCACCGACCTGGACATCCTCGCCGGCCTGGCCACCCGCCTGACCGGCACCGACGCCGCGTTCCCCACCGACCCCCGCACGGTCTTCGCCGAGCTGCGGCGGGCCTCCGCCGGTGGGCCGGCCGACTACGCCGGTGTCACCTGGGAGCGCATCGAGCGCGACGAGGGGGCGTTCTGGCCCTGCCCCGACCCGGACGGGCCGGACACCCCCCGCCTCTTCGCCGACCGCTTCCCGACCCCCGACGGGCGGGCCCGGTTCCACCCGGTGAGCCACCGTCCGGCGGCCGAGGAGGTCTGCGCCGAGTATCCGCTGCACTTCACCACCGGGCGGGTGCTCGCCCAGTACCAGTCCGGCACGCAGACCCGGCGGGTGGCCGCGCTGCGCAAGGCCGCGCCCCGCGGCTTCGTCGAGCTGCACCCGGACCTGGCCGACCGGCTCGACGTCGAGGAGGGCGACGAGCTGGTCGTCACCTCCCGCCGGGGCGAGCTGCGCGCCCCGGCCCGACTCAGCCCGGCGATCCGGCCGGACACCGTTTTCGCGCCGTTCCACTGGGGCGGCGCGGCCCGGGCCAACTCCGTGACCAACGACGCGACGGACCCGGTCTCCGGGATGCCCGAGTTCAAGATCTGCGCCGTACGGGTGGAGAAGGCATGAACGAACGCAAGGACCCGCACCGCACCGCCGCACCGCACCACCGGTCCGCACCAGGCGGAGGACGGCGATGAACATCGTCATCGTCGGGTACGGCATGGCCGGCTCCCGACTCGCCGCCGAACTGCACGCCCGGGGCGCCGACCACAAGGTCACCGTCCTCGGGTCGGAACCGCACCGCGCGTACAACCGGATCATGTTGTCCACGCTGCTCGCCGGGAAGATCGACGAGCCGGACATGGAACTGGCCGAGGTCGCCGGGCAGGGCGTGGACGTACGAACCGGCATCGGCGTCGTCGGCGTCGACCGGACCGCACGGGAGGTACGCACCGACGACGGCGACCGGATCCGCTACGACCACCTGGTGCTCGCCACCGGCAGCCGGGCGGTGGTGCCGCCGCTGGCCGGGATCGACCCGGCGGACCTGCCGCCACGGGTGGTCGCCTTCCGCACCCTGGACGACTGCCGGCGGATCCTCGCCGTCGCCCGGGACGCCCGCAGCGTCCTGGTGCTCGGCGGTGGGCTGCTCGGGCTGGAGGCGGCCCGCGGGCTCGCCGCCCGGGGCCTCGACGTCACCGTGGTGCACCCGATGGGGCACCTGATGGAGCGGCAACTCGACCCGGCCGCCGGGGCGGTGCTCGCGGGCACCCTCGAGGAACTGGGTGTACGGACCGAACTGGCGGTCGCGGCGTCCGGCGTCGACGTGGACGCCGACGAGATTCGGCTGCGGCTGACCGACGGCCGTACCCTCGCCGCCGACCTGCTGGTGCTCTCCTGCGGGGTACGCCCCGAAACCGGGCTGGCCGCCGCCGCCGGGCTGACCGTGGAGCGGGGCGTGGTGGTCGACGACCGGCTGCGCAGCAGCGACCCGGACATCTCGGCGATCGGCGACTGCGCCCAGCACGACGGCGCGGTGACCGGGCTGGTCGCCCCGGCCTGGGCGCAGGCCCGGGTGGTCGCGCAGGTGCTCACCGGAGAGGACCCGACCGCCCGCTACCGGCCCCGGCCGCCGGTGACCAGGCTGAAGGCGGCCGGGATCGACCTGGCCGCCATGGGCGACCCGACCACCGGCCCCGGCGAGGAGCTGACCTTCGCCGACCCGGCCCGGGGCACGTACGCCCGGCTGCGTATCCACCAGGAGCGGCTGACCGGCGCGATCCTGCTCGGGGACAACCCCTCCGTCGGCGCGGTGGTGCAGCTGTTCGACCGGGGTGGCCCGGTGCCCGTCGACCGGCGGGCGTTGCTGCTGGGCCGGGCGTTGGGTACGACGGCGGCGCCGGCCGGCTCCCCGGCCCTGATGCCCGACGCGACGACCGTCTGCCAGTGCAACGACGTGCCCAAGCGGGCGCTGGTGGCCTGCTGGCGGGCGGGCGCCCGGACGGTCGACGACGTGGTCGCCGCGACCCGGGCCGGCACCGGCTGTGGCGGCTGCCGGGACGCGGTCGCCGGCATCGTCGCCTGGCTTTCCGAGGCGGATTCCGTGGCGGTGCCCCGATGAGCGGACCTGAGGCGAGAACAAACGCGATGACACCGCGAGGAGGTGACGCGATGACCGGCGGACGATTGGTCGTCGTCGGCAACGGCATGGTCGGGCAACGGTTCGTCGAGGCGCTACGCGCCCGCGACCACGACCGCCGCTGGCTGGTGACGGTGCTCGCCGAGGAGACCCGGCCGGCGTACGACCGGGTGCGGCTCTCGGCGTTCTTCGACGGGGTCAGCGTCGAGGAGTTGAACCTGCACACCCCCGACGACGGGGTGGACCTGCGCCTCGGCGAGCCGGCCACCGGGATCGACCGGGAGCGGCGGGTGGTCACCACCGCGGCCGGTGAGTACCCGTACGACGCGCTGGTGCTCGCCACCGGCTCGTACCCGTTCGTGCCGCCGGTGGCCGGCACGGACCTGCCCGGGGTCTTCGTCTACCGGACCCTGGACGACCTGGCGGCGATCCGCGACCACGCGGCGGGTCGGCGGGTCGGCGCGGTGATCGGCGGCGGACTGCTCGGCCTGGAGGCGGCCAACGCGCTGCGCCTGCTGGGCCTGGACACCCACGTGATCGAGTTCGCGCCCCGGCTGATGCCGGTGCAGGTCGACGAGGCCGGCGGGGCGATGCTGCGCCGCTGGGTCGCCGACCTCGGTGTCACCACCCACCTCGGGGTGGCCACCACCGCGCTGCGTCCCGGCCCGGACGGCACGGTCGCCGGGCTGGAACTCTCCGACGGCGCCACGGTCGACGCCGAACTGGTGGTGGTGGCCGCCGGCATCCGCCCCCAGGACACGCTGGCCCGGGCCGCCGGGCTGCCGGTGGGGCCGCGCGGCGGGGTGCTGGTCGACGCCAGCTGCCGCACCGACGACGAGCGGATCTGGGCGGTCGGCGAGTGCGCGGCCGTGGACGGCACCTGCCACGGTCTGGTCGCCCCCGGGTACGCGATGGCCGAGGTGGTGGCCGACCGGCTGCTCGGCGGCGCGGCGACCTTCCCCGGTGCGGACACCGCCACCAAGCTCAAGCTGCTCGGCGTGGACGTGGCCTCGTTCGGCGACGCCCACGGCACCACGCCGGGCTGCCTGGACGTGACGTTCACCGACCCGGTGACCCGCTCGTACGCGAAGCTGGTCCTCTCCGACGACGCGCAGACGCTGCTCGGCGGCGTGCTCGTCGGGGACGCCAGCGCCTACCCGACGCTGCGGGCCAGCGTCGGCGGGTCGTTGCCGGCTCCCCCGCTGGCGTTGCTGGCGCCGGCCGGCGGGGCGGGCGCCGGGGCCGGCATGTTGCCCGGCACCGCCCAGGTCTGCTCCTGCAACGCGGTCACCCGCGACGACATCGACACGGCGATCGCCGGCGGCGCGTGCGACGTGCCGGCGCTGAAGGCGTGCACCCGGGCCGGCACCAGCTGCGGCTCCTGCGTGCCGATGCTCAAGCAGCTGCTGGACGCGGCCGGGGTCAAGCAGTCCACCGCGCTGTGTGAGCACTTCGACGCCAGCCGGCAGGAACTGTTCGACATCATCCGGGTCCGGGGTATCCGTACCTTCACCCAGCTCGTCACCGAGCACGGGCGGGGACGCGGCTGCGACATCTGCAAGCCGGTGGTGGCCTCGATCCTCGCCTCGCTGGGCGCCGGGCACGTACTCGACGGTGAGCAGGCGTCGTTGCAGGACACCAACGACCACTTCCTGGCGAACCTGCAACGGGACGGCAGCTACTCGGTGGTGCCCCGAATCCCCGGCGGCGAGATCACCCCGGAGAAGCTGATCGTGATCGGCGAGGTGGCCCGCGACTTCCAGCTCTACACGAAGATCACCGGCGGGCAGCGGATCGACCTGTTCGGGGCCCGGGTGGAGCAGCTGCCGCAGATCTGGCGCCGGCTGGTCGACGCCGGCTTCGAGTCCGGCCACGCGTACGGCAAGGCGCTGCGGACGGTGAAGTCCTGCGTCGGCGAGACCTGGTGCCGGTACGGGGTGCAGGACTCCGTCGGGCTGGCGATCGCGTTGGAGCTGCGGTACCGGGGTCTGCGGGCCCCGCACAAGCTCAAGTCGGCGGTCTCCGGCTGTGCCCGGGAGTGCGCCGAGGCCCGCAGCAAGGACTTCGGCATCATCGCCACCGAGACCGGCTGGAACCTCTACGTCGGTGGCAACGGCGGCTTCCGGCCCCGGCACGCCGACCTGTTCGCCACGGACCTGTCCACAGAGGCGCTGGTCCAACTGATCGACCGGTTCCTGATGTACTACATCCGCACCGCCGACCGCCTGCAACGCACCGCCGCCTGGATCGAGGCGATGGAGGGTGGCCTCGACCACCTGCGCTCGGTGATCGTGGACGACTCGCTCGGGCTCTGCGCCGAACTCGACGCGGCGATGGCCCGGCACGTGGCGTCGTACTCCGACGAGTGGCGCGACGTCCTCGACGACCCGGAGCGGCTGCGCCGCTTCGCCTCGTTCGTCAACGCTCCCGAGGTACCCGACCCGTCGATCAACTTCACGGTGGAACGCGGCCAGCGGGTGCCGGCGCGCGGGGCGCCACCGACGGCCGGCGAGCGTCAGCCCGTCGCGCTGGGACTGCCGGAGGTGCGGCGATGACCACGGCGTTGACCCGGGACTGGACAGCGGTCTGCCCGCTGGACCGGCTGGATTCCGACCGGGGCGTGGCCGCCCTGGTCGACGGGGTGCAGGTGGCGCTCTTCCGCACCGGCGACGAGTTGTACGCGGTGGACAATCTCGACCCGGTCGCCGGGGCGTACGTGATGTCCCGCGGCATCGTCGGCAGCCGGGGCGGGGTGCCGACGGTCGCCTCCCCGCTGCACAAGCAGGTCTACGACCTGCGGACCGGACAGTGCCTGGACCTGCCCGGAGTGACTCTGCCGGTGCACCGGGTCCGCTGCCGGGACGGGCTGGTCGAGGTGTGGTTGCGACAGGAGGAGTGATGCGGGATGAACTGGCCGGCTTCACCATCGGCGTGACCGCCGACCGGCGCCGCGACGAACTGGCCGCGCTGCTGCAACGGCGCGGTGCCCGGGTCGTGCTCGCCCCGGCCCTGCGGATCGTGCCGCTGGCCGACGACAGTGACCTACGTGAGGCGACCCGGGCCTGCCTGGAACGGCCGCCGGACGTCCTGATGGCGAACACCGGCATCGGCATGCGTGGCTGGTTGGAGGCGGCCGAGGGCTGGGGGTTGGCCGAGCCGCTGCGTGCGGTGCTGTCCCGCGCGTACGTGGTGGCCCGGGGGCCCAAGGCGCGGGGCGCGATCCGGGCCGCCGGGCTGCACGACCAGTGGTCGCCGGACTCGGAGAGCTGCGAGGAGGTGGTGGGTCACCTCCTCCGGCGGGGCGTGGCCGGTCAGGTCGTCGCCATGCAACTGCACGGCGACCGGCAGCCGGAGTGCACCGAGGCGCTGGAGGCGGCCGGAGCCACCGTGATCGAGATACCGGTCTACCGGTGGGCACCACCCACCGACCCGGCCCCGCTGCACCGGCTGATCGACCTGGTCGCCGGCCGACTGGTCGACGCGGTGACCTTCACCTCCGCACCGGCGGCCGAGGCGATGCTGCGGGCGGCCGGTGACCGGGCGGACACCGTGCTGGAGGCGTTGCGCGGGGACGTGCTGGCCAGCTGCGTCGGCGCGGTCACCGCGGAACCACTGGTACGCCGGGGGGTGCCGGTCAGCGCGCCGGGTCGGGCCCGGCTCGGCGCGCTGGTCCGGCAGATCGTGGACGAGTTGCCGCGGCGTACGGTGACGGTGAAGGCGGCCGGGCACCTGCTGACCCTGCGCGGGCACGCCGCCGTGGTCGACGGTGATCTCCGCCCGCTGGCTCCCGCCCCGATGGCGGTGCTGCGGGCACTGGCGGCGTCGCCGGGGAAGGTGCTGTCCCGCACCGCGCTGCTGCGTACCCTGCCCCGGGGCGCGGACGAGCACGCGGTGGAGATGGCCGTCGCCCGGCTCCGGGTGGGGTTGAACGCGCCACGGGTGGTGCAGACCGTGGTCAAGCGCGGCTACCGGCTGCGGATCGACTGACCGGGCGGCCCGGCGGCTGAGGCCGGCTGCGGTACATGGCGGTGTCGGAGGACTTCCGACACCGCCATGTACGCCAGAAGAGCTGACTCGGCGGCCGGCGCGCCGTGCGGCAGGCGGCGCGCCGTGCGGCAGGCGGCGCGCCCGGTGCAGTGCGCCGTCCGGCGGGCGGTACCGGGCTCAGCCGACCGGGGCGTACCCCCGGCCATGCTCGGCCTCGAGACGCTGCATGGCGTGCTCGACGACGGTCACCAGCACCTGCTTCACCGATTCCCGGTCCCGGGCGTCGCAGAGCACCAGCGGCACGTCCGACGGGACGGCCAGCGCCTCACGGACCTCGTCCAGCTCGTAGTGCGGTGCGCCGTCGAAACGGTTCAACGCCACCACATACGGCAGTTGGCGGTTCTCGAAGTAGTCCAGCGGCGCGAAGGCGTCAGTGATCCGGCGGGTGTCCACCAGCACGGCCGCGCCCACCGCGCCACGGATGATCTCGTCCCACATGAACCAGAACCGGGTCTGACCGGGGGTACCGAAGAGGTACAGGATCAGATCCTGCGCCATGGTGATCCGGCCGAAGTCCATGGCGACCGTGGTGGTCTCCTTGCCGGGCACCTTCGACGGATCGTCGATGCCCACCCCGGCCGACGTCATCAGCGCCTCGGTGGTCAGCGGCGTGATCTCGGAAATCGCCCCTACCAGGGTCGTCTTTCCCACACCGAAACCACCCGCGATCACGATCTTCGCGGAGATGATCTCCCGGCTACGGTGCGCCCCGGCGGGGTCATAGTTCGCGAAGTCCACTTAGCACCCTTCCCAGCAGGTTCATTCGCTCCTCGTAGCCCGTGGCGGGAGCGGAAGTGTGTAGCGTCAGCAGGCCGTCGGCCACCATGTCGGCGACCAGCACCCGGGTGACGCCCAGCGGCATCCGGGTGTACGCGGCGATCTCCGCCAGCGATTGCGCCCGACCCTCGCAGACCGTGGCGATGCGGTACTTGTCGTAGCCGGCGAACCGTGCCTCGGCCGCCTGGGTGGGAGTGGCCGACATGACCGCCTCCAGGGCGATGTCCCGGCTCGGCTCGGTACGCCCCCGGGTGACCGCGTACGGTCGCACCAACGCACCGCGCGGGTCCCGCCGTGGTTCCATCCGTGTCACCTCCTCCCGCCCGGCGTCGCGCCGGTACCGCTTCCCCCGTTCCTCGCCGGGCGCGAACGCGCCCGGCGTCGTACCGTGCCGGTCAGGAACGCACCGCGTCGCGCGGCAGCGGCACCAGCGCGGCGCCCACCCGCTCCACCAGCAGGGCCATCTCGTATCCGACCTGCCCGACGTCGCAGCTACGAGCGGCGAGCACGGCCATCGACGAGCCGTCACTGATCGACATCAGGAACAGGTAGCCGCTGTCCATCTCGATGACGGTCTGAAGCACCCCACCCGCGCTGAACATCCGGGCGGCGCCCTCGGTCAGGCTCACCACGCCGGAGGTGATCGCCGCCAGTTGGTCCGCCCGGTCCGGTGGCAGGTCCCGGGAGGAGGCGAGCAGCAGCCCGTCCGCGGACACCGCCACCACGTGGGCGATGCCCGCCACGCTGTCGGCGAAGTTGGTGAGCAGCCAACCCATGTCCTGCATGGCCGCTGGCCTGTTCATCGGCGCGTCTCCTTGGTAGAGGTGCTGTTCTGTTCCGTACCGGCCGACCGGCCGCGCTGCACGCCCCGGTGGTAGGCGGAGAGCAGGCCGCGTACCTCGTCGGGGGTGCGCCGGCTGCGGTCCCGGCCCCCCTTCGGCTCGATGCCGCCGGGAACGAGTTGAGCCTGGGGCACCCGCTTCGGCAGCCCCGAACGGGTGGTTCCGCCGGCGGCCGGTTCGGCGGCGCGGTTCGCCCGCGACCAGCCTTCGTCGGCCGCGGTCCGCCAGGCGTCCGACTCCGGGGCGGACGGTGAGGCCGGGGGCGCCGGCGGCTGGTACGACGAGGGTGGCGTGACCGACGGGGTTCCGGCGACGTTCGGCGTGCTGGGCACCCGGGTCGGCAGTGGCGGCCGGGACGGCGTCACCGGGGTTTCGTCCCGCCAGGCTGCGGGCGGCGGCTTCTCGTCGAAGTTGGGCCGGGTGAAGATGGCGGTGGCGTCGTCGCCGTGGGAGCGGAACCAGACCGCCTCCATCTCCCGGAAGATCGGCGAGTCCGCCGGACGCTCCGGACGGGCCACCACCGGTGCGGCCGGCACGGTCGCCGGGTACGTCACCCCGGCGGCGGGCGGCGGCGAGGCCGTGGCGAACGGCGATCCCGCGGTGACCGGCGCCGACATGTCGGTGAGCGGTGCCGCCGGCGTGAGCGGAGCCGCCGCGATGGGTGGCTCGGCGCCGGACGCTCCGGCGACCGGCCCGAGCGGCAGCGCCGGGGCGGGCGCGGGCTCGGCGACCGGGGTCCGCCTCGGCAGCGGACTGACGACCGGGTTGGCCACCGTGGGGGTGCCGACGGAGAAGTCGTACGACGGCTCGGCCGGCACGGTGCGGGCGGGTGCCACCGAGGGCGGCACGGCGGGGGC
>NZ_SMJY01000157.1:0-15013 GCF_004348355.1 Micromonospora sp. KC721
GTCCAACCAGCGCGACCCCGCACTGGATCCGCCGCATCCCACGGCGGTGGGGGCTGGTGGTGGTGGCGCTGGCGCTGGCCGGGGCGACCGGCTGGATCCTGAGCTGGAGCGAGGCGGACCTGGACTGGGCCGCCGCCGCCCGGGAGATGGCCGTGGCACGGCGCCGCTTCCACCCCGCTGCCGACGTCGGCTCCCCCACCTGACGGGACGCGAACCGTACTCCCCTGTGGACCGCACGGCGATTGCCCCGTGGGCGGTGGCTCTGACACAGTGGCGTAGTTTGTCGATCAAGAACCTGGGGAGGGCGAGACGCCATGATGGGACCGTCCCACGCGCTGTCGGGCGCGGCGGTGTGGCTGACCGGCTCGTGGGCGCTGGACCAGTTCGCGGACTACCAGCAGTCGCCGCTGGCGCTGGCGGTGGGCACCGCGGTCTGCGCCGGCGGGGCCCTCTTCCCCGACCTGGATCTCTCCGGCAAGGTCACCCGCAACCAGGGCGGCGCGACCGTGGCCCGCACCTTCGGCGTCTTCTCCCTGTTCCTCGCCGAGGTGATGGAGAAGGTCTCGCTGGGCGTCTACTACGCCACCAAGCTCAGTCGCGATCCCCGCCGCAACAACGGCCACCGGACGCTGACCCACACCATCCCGTTCACCGTCCTGGTCGGATGGGGCACCACCGCGCTGTGCACCGCGTACGGCAAGTGGGCGGTGGTGGGCATCCTGTTCTTCATGATCGGGCTGGCCCTGCGCGGCCTGTTCGACCGGTGGGCGGAGCGGGCCGGCTGGGTGATCGTCACACTCGCCTCGGCCGCCGCCGCCTGGTACACCTTCGCCAACCTGCCCGGCGACCGGGGCTATCCGATGATCGGGCTGGCCGTCGGAGTGGGTTGTTTCGTGCACATCCTTGGCGACATGATCACCAAGGCGGGGGTGCCGATCCTCTGGCCGATCCCGATCAAACGCCGAATGTGGATGATGGTCGGTCTGCCGAACAGCATCGCGCTGCGGACCGGCAGCAAGGCCGAGGTGGTGGTGCTGCGGACCGCGCTGACCGTGCTCTCCGTGCTGGCGGCGATGGGGCTGCTGGCGCCGTCGGTGCTGCAACGGTTCAACATCGAGGGCTGACGGCGCCGGTCAGGCGCCGAGCCGCTGCGGCGGGACGGTCAGGCCGTAGAGCGCCATCAGTTCCGGGGTGTCCACCCGGCTGCCGTCGGCCACCGAGTCGCAGGAGATGTCGACGATCTGGTCCTTGTGCGCCAGCAGGTACGGCCGCGCCCCGACGTCCGCGCTGGCCAGCGTCGCGATGCCGGACCAGTGCCGCCGGCCGAAGAGCATCGGGTAGCCGCGCAACCCGTCGTAGGTGGCGCAGACCAGCACATCCGGGTACGGCAGCGCGGCGACTCGGCGTACCGCCGCGGCGGTCAGACCGGGCATGTCCACCGGGACCACCACCACCGCCTCGATCTCCTCGTCGGTGAGCGCGGCCAGACCGGCCCGGATGGATGATCCGACCCCGGTGCCCCAGGCCCGGTTGACCACCACGGTTGCCCGGGACAGGTCGGCGCTCTGGCGCACCTGGTCGGCGGCGGCGCCCAGGACGACCACGATCTGCTCGCAGCCCGCCTCGGTCATCGTGTCGACCATCCGGTCCACCAGGGGCCGCTCCCCCTGGTGGAGCAGGGCTTCCGGGCCGCCGATCCGGCGTCCCCCACCCGCCGCGATGATCATGCCTGCGATCCGGTTCAGCGGTGCCACCTCCATCGTGAAGACGGACCGAGCAGGGCTGCCCGGTCCGTTGCGCACACCGGACCCAACGACGACCCACGGCACCGGGTAGCGGGGCAAATCGCCACATTCCAGAATGATTTCCGCTGCCGGGGTCAGGACGGGACGAGCAGGCACCCTCGGCCACCGTCGGCGGGCGGCCCCGCCGCAGCGGACCGGCCACGCCGCAGCGGGCCCGTCACGCCGCGTCGGCGTAACAGTCGACGACCGACAGATCCAACGGGAACCGGACCGGGCTGTCGCCGAACAGCAGCGCCGACGCCCGCGCGCCGGACCGGGTCACCGCCTCGGCCACCGCGCCAGCCTGCCCGGCGGGACAGTGCACGATCACCTCGTCGTGCTGGAAGAAGACCAGCTCGGCCCCGCTCCCAGCCAGCTCGCCACGGAGCGTGGCGAGCAGGGTGGCGGCCCATTCGGCGGCGGTGGCCTGGATGACGAAGTTACGGGTGAACCGGCCACGGGACCGGGCCGCCCGGGCCCGGGGCGACTGCGGGTCGCCGTCCGGTTCCCGGTCGACGCCCTCGCCGTCGGCGAAGCCCACCGTCCCCGGCGGGCAGGTACGCCCCAGCCACGACCGCACCAGACCGCCCGCCTCACCGGTGCGGGCCGCCGCCTCCACGTAGCCGAAGGCGATCGGATAGTGCCGCCGGAGCACCGCCAGGGCGGGAACGGCCATCCCGCCGGTCTGGCCGTACATCGCTCCCAGCAGGGCCACCTTGGCCCGGGCCCGGTCACCCCCGAAGGCGTCCTCGGCCAGGGCGGCGTAGAGGTCACCGGCCGCGCCCGCCGTGGCGAGCCGGGCGTCACCGGAGACCGCCGCGAGCACCCTCGGCTCCAACTGGCCGGCGTCGGCGACCACGAACCGCCAGCCCGGGTCGGCCACCACCGCCCGACGGATCACCTTCGGGATCTGCAACGCTCCCCCGCCCCGGGTGGCCCAACGGCCGGAGACGACCCCGCTCGGGACGTACTCGGGATGGAAGCGGCCGTCGCGGACCCAGGCGTCCCGCCAGGCCCGGCCGTGCGCCGTCCAGATCCGGTAGAGCTCCTTGTACTCCAGCACCAGCGGCACCGCCGGGTGGTCGACGCCGCGCAACACCCAGGCCCGGGTGTTGGGCAGCTCGACCCCGGCCCGGGCGAACGCCCGCAACAGCTCCGCCGGCGAGTCGGCGTGCACCTGCCGTACGCCGAACGCCTCGGCGATCCGGGCGGCCAGCTCGGCCAGCCGGCGGGGCGGCCCACCCACCGGAGACCCCTCGCCGAGCAGTTCGGCGAGGACGGCGTCGTGCACGTCGGCCCGCCACGGCAGGCCCGCCGCGCCCAGCTCCACCGCGATCAGCCCGCCGGCCGACTCGGCGGCCACCAGCAGCCGGAACCGGCCGGGATGCGCGGTGGCCGCGACCCGGGCCAGCTGGTCGGCGTACACCCGGGTCAACGCCGCGACGCCCGGGCCCGCCGGCCCGGGGACGGCGTCGAAGAGCGCGCCCTGGCCGTGCCCCGGCGGGACCGGCGGCCGGGTTGGCGGGTCGGCCGGGACGGCGGCCCCGGTCAGTCGGGCGTACGCGGCGGCGAGCGACCGGGGCTCGCCCCAGCGACCCGCGTGCCCGAGCAGCAACGCCTCGGTGAGCTCCACGTCGTGGCAGCGCTCCAGCCGCACCCCGGCGCGCAGCAGCGTCGGATACAGCGCCGCGGTCGAGGCGACAACCCAGCGGGGAGGCCCGGCGGCCTCCCGGGCGGCGACGGCGGCGGCCAGGTCGGCGACCCGCTGCGCCGGCCCGGCGGGGCGGCCGGCACCGTCGAGCGGCTGGAGCACGCCCCCACCCCGCTCGTCCGCCACCACCGCCACCAGCACGAAGCCGATTCTGCCTCGCCCCTGTGACACACCAGGGCCGCACCGGCCGCCGCCCGGGCAAGCCCGGGACCGGCCACCCGGAAAACCGGACGGTGCGGCACGGAACAGGCCGATAGCGTGGGCCGGTGCCTCCGCAGATTCCGCATCCCGACCCCGGCTCACCGAACCTCGGCGGACCACTGCACTACCTGTGGTGGCTGGTCCGCTGCCAGCCCTGGCGGGTGCTGCGGGGCAGCCTGCTCGGCACCGCCTGGATGGTGGGGCTCTCCGTCCGGCCGTACCTGATCTCGCGGGCGGTGGACGACGGGCTGCGGGCCGGCGACATGCCGGCCCTGACCGCCTGGGTCGCGGCGATCGTCGCCGCGGGTCTCGGGCTGTCCTGGCTCGGCATCCTGCGGCACCGCACGATGACCTTCGTCCGGGAGGACGCGAAGGCCCGCTCGGCCGCCCTGGTGCTGCGGCAGGTCGCCCGGATCGGCGCGGTGCTGCGACGCCGGGCCGCCGCCGGCGAGGTGGCCACCGTCGGCGGCTCCGACATCGACTGGACGGCCCAGGTGCTCACGTTGACCGGGCCGGGCGTCGGCGCGGTCGTCGCGTACGCGGTCGTGGCCGTCGTGCTCTGGTCGATCTCCCCCCTCCTCGCGCTCTGCGTGCTGGTGGGCGTGCCGGCGGTCGGGCTGGTCGTCGGTCCGCTGCTGCGCCGGCTGGACGGGGCGGAGTCGGTCTACCGGCAGCACCAGGGTGCCCTCACCGCCCGCTGTGGCGACATCGTCGCCGGGCTGCGGGTGCTCGCCGGGGTCGGGGGCCGCGACCTGTTCGCCCGCCGGTACGCCGCCCGGTCCCGGCAGCTGCGCGCCGAGGGGTACCGGGTGGGCGCGGTCGCCAGCTGGATCGACGCGGCGACACTCGCCATTCCGGGGCTGTTCCTCGCCGCGGTGGTGTGGCTGGGTGCCCGGATGACGGTGACCGGCGAGATCAGTGTCGGGGAACTGGTCGCCGTGTACGGGTACGTGGCGACCCTCATCGTGCCGGTCTGGTTCCTGCTGGAGGGCAGCCACCAGTTCATCCGGGGTCGGGTCGCCGCCCGCCGGATCATCGACCTGCTCACCCTGACCCCCGACGACGTCGGTGGACCACGCGGCGGCGGGCAGCGGTCGTCGCGCGGCGTCCCGGGACGGGCGAGCGGTCCCGGCACCGTCCCCGACGCCCGCCGGCCCGAACCGGCACCGGCCCGCGCCGCCGACCTGCACGACCCGGTCACCGGGCTGACCGTGCACGCCGGCCGGCTGACCGCGGTCGCCGCCGACGACCCGGCCGACGCCGTCGCGTTGGCCGACCGGCTCGGCCGGTACGTCGTCAGCGACGTCACCTGGGGCGACCGGCCGCTGTCCGGACGCCCGCTGGACGAGGTCCGCGCCCGGATCCTGGTCGCCGAGCACGAGTCGCACATCTTCGCCGGAACCCTGCGGGAGGTCCTGCGTACCCGGCCGGGAACCGGCGACGAGCGGATCACCGAGGCGCTGCGGGCCGCGTCGGCCGAAGACGTCGTCGACGCCCTGCCGGCAGGTCTGGACACCCCGGTCGACGCCCGGGCCCGGATGCTCTCCGGCGGCCAGCGGCAGCGGGTACGCCTGGCGCGGGCGCTGCTGGCCGAACCGGAGGTGCTGATCCTCGTCGACCCGACCTCGGCGGTGGACGCGCACACCGAGGCACGGATCGCCGAGCGGATACGCAGCGCACGGGCCGGCCGGACCACCCTGGTGCTCGCCACCTCACCGCTGCTGCTCGGCCGGGCCGACACGGTCGCCCACCTGCGCGCCGGCCGGATCGTCTCGACCGGCACCCACCTCGATCTGTTCCACCGCGACCCGGACTACCGGGCCCTGGTCGACCGGGACAGCGCCGACGAACCCGCCGAGCCGTACCGGGGCCACCCGTGACCGGCCTGCCGGTGGCCGATCGGGGCACGGTCCGCCGGGCAGTGGGCCGCCTGCTGCGCCGGGATCGGCGTACGGTGGTGCTCCTGCTGGTGTTGCACGCCGCCGCCGCGATCGCCCGGCTCGCCCCGCCGTGGCTGCTCGGCGTCATCATCGACCGGGTCGCCGCGGGTGCCGGCGTCGCCACCGTCGACCGGCTGGCCCTGGCGATCGTCGGCGCCGTCGTGGCGCAGGCATTGCTGTCCCGGTACGCCCAGTACGCCGGGCACCGGTTCGGTGAGCGGGCCGTCGCGCAACTGCGCGAGGAGTTCGTCCGGTCCACGCTGCGGCTGCCCGTCTCCGTCGTCGAACGGGTCGGGGCCGGCGACCTGGCCACCCGCAGCTCGGTCGACGTGTCGACCGTCGGAAGCACCGTCCGGGACGTGGTACCCACCATCGTCATCTGCACGGTGCAGTTGGCGCTGCTGTTCGGGGCGATCTTCCTGCTGCACCCGCTGCTCGGCCTGGCGGCGCTGGTCGGACTACCGTCGATCGGGGTGGTGACCCGCTGGTACCTGCGCCGGGCGAGCCCCGCCTACCTGGCCGAGGGCGCGGCTGCCGCCGACCTGACCGAGGCGTTGACCGCCACAGCCGACGGTGCGCGCACCGTGGAGGCGCTGCGCCTCGCCGACGACCGGATCGCGCACGGCACCACCCGTATCGACCGGCTGTGGCAGGCCCGCCGGGCCACGCTGGCGCTGCGTACCGTGTTCTTCACGGTGGTGGAGGCCAGCTATCCGCTGCCGGTCGCCGCGGTGCTGCTGGTCGGCGGGTACCTGCTGCACACGGGGACGGTTGCGCTCGGCGCGGTGGTCGCCGCCACGCTCTACCTGCAACAGGCGATCGAGCCGCTGGACCGGCTGTTGCAGTGGACCGAGCAGGCGCAGCGGGGCTTCGCCTCGTACGCCCGGGTGCTCGGCGTCGGCCTGGTCCCGCCGGAGCCGCCCGGCGGGGCGTTCCCGCCGGGCGGCGGGCGGCTGGTCGTCCGTGGCGCCCGCTTCTCGTACGCCGACGGGCCGGACGTCCTGCACGGCATCGACCTCGACGTGGCCCCCGGTGAGCGGCTGGCGGTCGTCGGCCCCTCGGGGGCCGGCAAGTCCACCCTGGCCCGGCTGCTCGCCGGGGTCGACGCGCCACGGAGGGGATCGGTCAGCGTCGGCGGCTGCTCCGTCACCGACCTGGACCCGGCCGAGCGGCGGCGACGGATCGCGCTGGTCACCCAGGAGCACCACGTGTTCATCGGCTCGCTGCGGGACAATCTCGCCTTCGCCGCCCCGGACGCCTCCGACGAGCGAATGCGGGCGGCGTTGGCCACCGTGGGCGCCGACTGGTCGGCCGCGCTGCCGGACGGACTGGACACCCTGCTCGGCGACGGCGCCCGGCAGCTCGGCGCGGCCGAGGCCCAGCAGCTCGCGCTGGCCCGGCTGGTGCTCGCCGACCCGCACACGCTGATCCTCGACGAGGCCACCGCCGCCCTCGATCCGACCACCGCCCGGCGTACCGAGCGGGCGCTCGCGGCGGTGCTCGCCGAGCGTACCGTCATCGCGATCGCGCACCGGCTGAACACCGCGCACGACGCCGACCGGGTGGCGGTGCTGGAGGGTGGTCGGATCACCGAGATCGGCAGCCACCACGACCTGCTGCGGGCCGGTGGGGCGTACGCGGCGCTGTGGCGCTCCTGGCACGCCGAGCCGCGCGACACGGCTTCGGGCGACACCGAACGACCGCACACCGTCGGGCGAACCGGGGCCGACCGGCGACCGAGGCATCCCGATCTGGCCTAGGCTCACCTCATGCGCCGCCTGGGCCAGCTCGCCGAGCGCACCCCGGCGGGGCGGGAGCGCTACGTCGACCTGCTCCGCGCACTGGCGATCACGATGGTGGTGCTCGGGCACTGGACGGCGACCGTCATCGGCACGGACGCCGCCGGCCGTCCCACCGGGCGTTCGGCCCTGCCCGACCTGCCCTGGGCGTACCCGCTGACCTGGGTGGCCCAGGTTATGCCGATCTTCTTCCTGGTGGGCGGGTTCGCCAACGCGGCCTCGCTGGTCACCCGCCGGGAGCGGGGCGGGAACGCCACCGACTGGCTGCTGGACCGCGCCGCGCGGCTGCTGCGCCCGACCACCGCGCTGCTGCTGGTGCTCTGCGGTGGAGCCGCGGTCGCCTCGCTGGCCGGCGTGCCGGCCACCCTGGTCCGCACCGTGGTCTGGTTCGCCACCATCCCGCTGTGGTTCCTCGCCGCCTACCTGCTGGTGGTGCCGCTGACCCCGGTGACGTACGCGCTGCACCGACGCTTTGGCCTGCTCGTGCCGGGGGCGCTGGCGGCGCTGGTCGCGGCGGGGGACGTCGGGCGGGCGCTGGGCTCCGAGTGGTACGCGCTGGGTAACTACGTCTTCGGTTGGCTCGCCGTCCACCAGCTCGGCTTCGCCTGGTACGACGCCCGCTCGGCGACCACCCTCGATGGCCCGCGGTCCACCGCGGCGTCGCCGGCACGGACCGGTCCGCGTACGACCCGCCTACCGATGTCCCGCCGGGCCGGGTGGACGATGCTGCTCGCCGGTCTGGCCGCGACGGTGCTGCTGACCGGCGTCGGGCCGTACCCGTTGGCGATGCTCAACGTGCCCGGCGAGCGACTGGACAACGCCGCGCCACCGAGCCTGGCGCTGCTCACCCTGACCACCGCCCAGCTCGGGCTGATCGTGCTGGCCCGCCGGCCGGTCGAGCGGTGGCTGCACCGCCGCCGCCCCTGGTCGGTGGTGGTAGCGGTTAACGCCGTGGTGCTCACCGTCTTCCTCTGGCACCTGACCGCCGCGATCCTGCTGGTCGGCGCGCTCGACGCCGTCGGGCTGCTGCCCACCCCACCGGCCGGTTCGGCGGCCTGGCTGGCCTGGCGACTGCCCTGGGTGCTGCTGCTCACGGTCGTGCTGGCCGTGCTGGTGGCGCTCTTCGGGCCGATCGAGGCCCGCACCGGCCGGCGTCCGGACCGCGCCGGCCGGTCCGGCGCGCGCGGCGCGCTCGCCGCCGCCGGTTTCGCCGCCGTGGTCTACGCCCTGGTGTCCAACGCGCAGACGCCGAAGGAAGCCGCGGAACCCCTCGGGGTGCCGGTGGTGGCGCTGGTGGCGTACCTGGCCGGGGCGGGGTTGCTGCGGCTGCTCAGGTCCGGACGGGCGGGCCCGGCTCGACCCGGTCACCCGGACTGACCGGTGCTCCGGCAACGGGTCGGACGAGGTGGGCGGCGGTCGGCCGAGGACGACCCGCGATCGGGCGTGGTCGGGCCGGTGCCGGGTGGAGTGCCCGGCACCGGCCTCGGGGGAGGGCAATCAGTTGACGTAGACGATCGGGCTGTCGGCCTGGCTGACGTCCCGCACCGGCGCGTACGTCGCCGAGAAGTACGCGGAGCCGAAGCAGGTGGCCGGCCCGGCGACCTTCGTGAACGGCTGGTTGGCGAAGCTGATCGAGGTGGTGGCGTTCGAGGACACCCCGGTGATGCTGTTGCCGGTCGCCTGGTAGACGCAGGTGACCGTGCCGAGCAGGGTGGCGAGCACGACGGTGCTCTGGATGGGGCCGGCCGCGCCGCCGCTGATGGTCACCGTTCCGGCGCTGTCCACACTGGTGCTGTAGGGCAGGTTGTCGACGCTCACCCGGTTCACCCGCAGCGTGCCGAACACGTTGCTGGTGCAGCTGCTGAAGCTCTGCGCGTCGAGGCTCTCCGTGGCGACGCCGGGCGCGGCCGGGTTGGTCAGCACGGTGGCGCTGAACGTGGAGGCGGCGCACTTCACGCCGGTGGTGCCGGTGGCGGTGGAGTAGAAGTTAGCGGTGGTTGCGGTGGCGAGGCCGGCCTGGACGACGTCACCGACGGCGACGGCGGCGCCGCCGACGGCCCCGTGGGTGAGGACGGTGTCGTCGAGGGACGCGGCGGCGGGGGACGTGCCGGCGAGGCTGACCAGCAGGGCGGTGGCGACAACGGCCACAGTGCGGCGGCGGAGCCTGGACATGGGGTTCCTTCCCGGAGCGGTGGTGGGGATGGATTGCCCGGACCGGCGAGATGGTGGCGGACCGGGGTGACGCACGGCCGGGGGGATCGACCGTGCGGGCCGTGGTGGATGGGGGGACGGATCGCCGTCGACCCGGCCGGTCGGTCAGTGGCCGGGTATGACTCCGCGGCGGCGCCGCGTCACCTGCGACCTTCCGGCCTGGGGAGGACACCGACGGTCGGCCATAATGACAACCATCGAGCCCCCTTCGGCGACACCCGACCAGGCCGTCCTGTCGGGACGACGACTGGTGACCGACCCTGAACTGAGCGTGGGAAAGTTATAAACCCCGGGAAGTCGTAAAGTCAACGCATCCAGAAAGGCAGATAGGTTGGCCCCGTCGCACGCACCGCACCCGGTGTCCACCCCGCTACCGGGAGCGCGTCCCGGACGCGACCCGGACCGGGCCATCAAGCGCGGGCCGCGCCGGGTCCCCGCCGAGGCGGTCGCCGCCACCCAGCGGGACCGCCTCTTCGACGGCCTGGTCCACGAGGTGGCGTCGAAGGGGTACGACAGCGCGCGGGTCACCGACATCTGCCGGGCTGCCGGCGTCACCCGACCCGCCTTCTACGACCTGTTCGCCGGCAAGGAGGACGCCTTCCTGGCCACCTACCGGCACGGCATCGCCGTCGTGCTGCGCCTGATGGAGGACGCCTACGCCGACGCCGGCCCGCGGTGGGAGGACGCCGCCCGCGCCGCCCTGCGTACGCTGCTGGAGGTGCTGGCCAGCGTGCCGGCGTTCGCCCGGATGGCGTTGGTGGAGATCGAGGCCGCCGGCCCGGACGCCCGCCGGGAACGCGACCGACTGCCGGAGAGCTTCCGCCGCTTCTTCCCCGCCGAGAGCCCGGGCCCGGTGCTCAGCGCCGCCGATTACGACCTGCTGGTGACCATGGTGGTCGGCGGTGTGCAGGCCACCATCCGGGCCGCGGTGGCCCAGGAGCGCACCGCGCACCTGCCGGAACTGCTACCGGTGTTGACCTATGCCGTCACCGCTCCGTTCATCGGGACGGAGGCCGCGGCACGGGCCGCCCGGTCCACCGAGGCCGACGTGGGGGTCAGCGTGACCGCGCCCTGCGCCCCGGTGGATCGGCCGCAGTCCTGATCGGTCGAAAACCGCCGCGGTTTCTAACCTTTGCGGGATTTCGCAGATCGCGCGTAACACGAATGGAGGGCATGGCGTTGACCTGCCTCTTACCCGGCGGTAACTTCGGCGTGCGTCGACTCGGACATTGACGTCGGCGCACCCGGATCGCTCCTTCGCGACACTCCGGAAGAAGCGATCGCATCGTCACCGCTGAATGAGACTCGCAGAGGGAGCAGCCATGTCGGAGGAGACTGTGGACACCGCACCGGTCCCCCGCAGCGGCGTACGCTGGCGCCGCTTCGCCGCCACGCTCGGCGTCACCGGAGTGGGCGCCATCGGCATGGTGCTGGCCACCGCCCAGGGTGCGCTCGGCGTCCAGTTCGCGATCTCCGGCATGCCGTTCACGGTGACCGCGGACCGGCTCCACGGCACCGGGTTCGAGCAGTTCGCCACCATCGACGAGATGATCCCGGACAGCCCCAACCAGGGCGAAACCGGCGGTCAGGTCCTGGTGATGGTGTCGGCGATCGACAGGGCCGAGCTGACCAACCTCTGCCAGAGCATCAATCTCGGCGGCACGTTCCTCAAGATCACCGCCGGCGGCAAGGGCACCCCGGTCACCGCACGTACCCTGATCGTGGACGGCGACGAGGTCGCCGGCCACGCCTCGTTCAAGAACATCGACGTCGGCCAGGACGCCAGCACGCTGTCCCGGGTGCCCGGCGTCACCGGCGCCCCGGGGGTCTTCTCCCAGCAGTCCGAGACGGTGACCATCACCAACCTGCGACAGAACAACTACGCCACCACGGCCGCCGTCTTCACCCTGCCGGACCTGCGGATGAGTTTCACCCCCGACGGCTGCTGAGATGACGACGCACCGACCGCACCCGGGCCCGGCGGACACCCGCCGGGCCGGGGGCCGCTGGCGCCACTGGCGGCGCAGCCGCCCCCTCATCGCCGGGGTGCTGATCATCCTCGCCGGGGTGGAGATGCTGGTGACGCTGCGCGCCCCGCTGGGCGTGGTGCTGAAGGTCGGGCCGCAGGGGCTGGCCGCGTACCTGGTGCCGACCATCCTGGTGCTCTGCGGGGTGCTGCTGCTCGCCACCCCGCAGCAGCGGATCTTCTACGCCCTGCTCACCCTCATCCTCGCCCTGGCCTCCTGGCTGACCTCCAACCTCGGCGGTTTCGGGGTGGGGATGCTGCTGGCACTGGTCGGCGGCAGCCTCGCCTTCGCCTGGACACCGGCCAAGGGGTCGCGCGAGGCCCGGCCACCGGCCCCGACACCGGCGCCCGAGAGCGACCACGGCCTGGACATCGTCCGGCGCGATCACACCGAACCACCGGCCACGCCGGGGTCGGAACCCACCGAACGGCCCGCCGGCCAGCACCGCGCCCCGGCCTGACCCCAGGGCCGGGGCCGGCCCTGGGGCCTGTCCTGTTCCGGAGCCGACCCGACGCCGGCCGTCCCCACACCGTCCGGTCCGGCCCCGTCCCCACGCCGTCCGGTCCGGCCCCGTTGCCGGGTTGGACGCGACCGGTCCGGGTCAGCCGGCCGCGGTGTCCCGGACCGCCTGGGCGAAGACCTCCGAGCGGTGTTCGAAGTTGCGGAACCGGCCGTAGCTGGGCGCGGCGGGCGACAGCAGCACCACCCCACCCGGCGGGGTCACCTCCCGGGCCAGCCGCACGGCGTCGACCAGGTCGTCCACCGTCTCGGTACGCCCCTTGGACAGGCCGGCCAGCGCCTCGACGATGCGGGGGCCGCTGTCCGGGATGCCGATCACGGTGATCTCCCGCTCGGCGAGGTGCTCGGCCAGCGGCGTGTAGTCCAGGCCCCGGTCGCTGCCGCCGACGATGACCGTCAACGGCCTGCCCTCGTACGCGTCGATCGCGTGCATGGCCGCGTACGGGCTGGTGGCGAGGGTGTCGTCGACGAAGGTCAGCCCGGACGGATCGACGATCTCGGTGAGCCGGTGAGCCAGCCCCCGGAACTGGGCGACCGCGCCGGCCAGGGCGTCCCGCCGAGCGACCACGTCGACGCCGAGCGCGTCGAGCACGGCGAGCGCCACACAGAGGTTGCCCTCGTTGTGCCGGCCGACCAACCTGAGCGCGGCACGCGGGAACAGCGGCCGGTCGGCCAGGTGGAACCAGGCGGTGCCGTCGGGGCCGGCGGCCAGGTGCGCGCTGTCCGGCAGCCCGGCCCGTACCGCCGGGCGGTCCCCCAGTTCCACGGCCAGCCGCGGATCGCTGCCGTTGACCACCACGGTCTGTGGCCTGTACGCGAGCAGGTTCAGCTTGTCGCGGTAGTACTCCGCCTCGCCGCCGTGCGCGTCCAGGTGTTCGGGGAACAGGGCGGTGACCGCCGCGACCCGGGGTGAGTCGGTCAGGTCGCTGCACTGGTAACTGGAGAGTTCCAACACGTACAGGTCGGCCTCGGGCAGGTCGAGGGTGGGCACCCCGATGTTGCCGCCGAGGACGTTGGGCCGGTCGACTGCCGCCAGCAGGTGGCTGACCAGGCTGGCGGTGGTGCTCTTGCCCTTGCTGCCGGTGACCCCGACGGTCCGGTCGGCGTGGTCGGCCATCCACAACGCGGTGCCCTGGGTGACGGTGATCCCGCGCCGACGCAGCTCGACCATCCACGGGTGGGTGGAGGGCACACCCGGAGAGCGGACCACGACGTCGGCGGCGAGCAGCTGGGCGAAGCCCTCCTCGCCGGTGACCAACGGCGCGGCCTCGGCGAGCGGGCCCTCCCAGGGCAGGCTGAGGAAAGACGCGCTGTCGTCGACGGCGACCAGGTCGGCCGGGCCGTGCGCGGCGACGGCGGTCACGGCGGCCCGGCCCTCCCGGCCGGCCCCCCAGACGGCGACTCTACGTCCGCGCAGGTCAGACAGGCGCACGGGCTCTCCTCAAGGCGTCTCGACTTCCGTGGCAGGCACGGTCCGGCGCAGCCGGGCACGGCCGGACGAACCAGGGCCTAGTATGGCGTGTGCCCAACGAGCAGCTCCGGCGGATGGACGCCTTCACCTTCCCGTCCTACTCGATCGATCTCGCCACCGGCGAGGCGTTGTTCGACTACGCGCTCACCGGCCCGGACGGCGAGCAGCGGTTCACCGAGGTGATCACGCTGCCGTTGCCGGCCGACCCGCCGTCGGACGAGACCGTGGCGACCCTGGGCCGGGTGCTGGAACTGCTGCACGTCGTCGCCGGGGTCAGCTACTACAAGGCCGCCGCGCCACCGCGGCTGGTGCTGCCGGCGCCGCTGGGCACGGCCGCCGCCGAGCTGGTCACCGCCGTCTACACCAAGGGCCTGGCCGAGTACGCCTACCGCAACCAGCTGCCGCACGTGCTCCAGCTGCGTCCGGAGGTGCCGGCCGGCGAGGTCGCCCCACCCCGGGTGTACGACGACTCCGACCGCCGGCCGCTGTCGGCCGTCGGCGGCGGTAAGGACTCCATCGTCACCCTGGAGGCACTGCGCCGCGCCGGGTTCGAACCGGTGCCGTTCTCGGTCAACCCGAACCACGTGATCGTCTCGGTGAACGAGGCGTCCGGCCTGCCCGCGCTGGCGGCCCGGCGGCGGCTCGACCCGGTGCTGTTCGACCTGAACGCGGCCGGCGCGCGCAACGGCCACATCCCGGTCACCGCGATCAACTCGCTGATCGCGGTCGCCACCGCCGTGCTGCACGGCCTCGGTCCGGTGGTGATGTCCAACGAGCGCTCCGCCTCGGATCCGAACCTGGTCTGGAACGGGCACGAGATCAACCACCAGTGGTCCAAGGGTGTCGAGGCGGAAGGGCTGCTGCGGGCGGCGCTGGCCGAGCACGCCGGCCTCACCGAGCCGTACTTCTCGCTGCTGCGCTCGCTGTCGGAGCTGCACATCGCCCGGCTCTTCGCCGCCATCGACCGGTACGACGCGGTGGTCACCAGCTGCAATGCCGCGTTCAAGCTGCGCGACGCCAGCGAGCGGTGGTGCCGCGACTGCCCGAAGTGCCGGTTCGTCTTCCTGGCCATGGCGCCCTTCATGCCCCGGGAACGGGTGGTGCGCATCTTCGGCGGCGACCTGCTGGCCGACACCGCCCAGATTCCGGGCTACCGGGAACTGCTCGGCGTGGACGGGCACAAGCCGTTCGAGTGCGTCGGCGAGGTGGAGGAGTCGGTGGTGGCGCTCGGGCTGCTGGCCGGCCAGGACCAGTGGCGCGACGCCCCGGTCGTGCGCGCCCTGGTGGGCGCGGTGCCCGGGAGCGCCTGGTCCACGGCCGCCGATTCCGACGTCTTCACCCCTGGCGGCC
>NZ_SMJY01000158.1:0-14984 GCF_004348355.1 Micromonospora sp. KC721
CCGGCGGGAGATTCCCGTGAACGAGGGATGGCTGAATGCACGACGAGCCCACCGGATCGACACCGAAAGATCATCACCTACGGTGGAACACCGTCAACGACCGTCCTATTGCGCACGAGATCGTTAGTCGATCAGGCTACGGCATCGCGCAGGCGTGGGCTCATGTCTTGATGTGGGCGTCGGTCCTCTGCGGAGCGGCGACTCGGTGCGCGCGACGGGCCGCCGTCAGCGGGTGCCCTTGGTCGCTGCTCGCCCAGGGGCGCGGAGGCGACCACGTTTTGTCGCCCTGATCGTAGTGCCGGAACAAGCCAACTAACGATGCCTGGAGGTTGTCATAAACATTGCCATCATCGGGGCGGGGAACGTCGGCGGTGCGATCGCGCGCGGCGCGGCGCGGGCAGGCCACCGGGTGGTGGTCACCGCAAACGACCCGCAGCACGCCCGTCAGGTTGCCGAGGAGGTTGGCGGTGCCGCGGCGGCGAGCGCCGAAAGTTTGAACGCCCGGTTCCGGCAAGCCGCCCGCCGGCGCGGGCACTTCCCGACCGAGCAGGCCGCGATGAAGATCCTCTACCTCGTCGCCAACAGAAACGCCGGGGCGGCGGGAGCATCACCGGCCGGGTCTACGGTTGGGCCAAGGCCCTCAACGCCCTGATCCTCGCCTACAGCGACCGGATCGCCATCTAACAACCTCGATCACACCACAGGCCCAAACACGGAAATCGACACACTCCCACGCCTGGATCGACCGCGCCCGTCACGCCGGATACGCCGAACTGCGCGGCTTCGCCGCCGGCCTGGCCAGCGACCGCGACGCCGTCGTCGCCGGCCTTGCCCAGCTATGGAGCTCGGGCCCGGTCGAGGGCCAGGTCAACCGCATCAAGACGATCAAGCGACAGATGTACGGCCGCGCGAACCTCGACCTCCTCCGCAAACGCGTCCTGGCCACCTGATGAGCCGCTGCGAAGATCAATCACAGAATGAGCCTTTTCCAAGCTGGTCTTGTAGCTCAGGGTAGGTGTGGCAGCACAGGAGATCGACGAGGGCGAGGCTCCAGGTAAGACAGCAGTCGACCAAAACCCGATGCCCCGACCGGGAGCCTCGCCTGTGCTGTCTTACCCGTCCACGATCCCGCTGTCCAGCCGGACCCTGAACCACCTCGCCGACTGTATCCGCAGCCACCGCCAACAGCGTCGATCGAGGTGGCGGCGTCTCGACCCGGGCCGTCAGGCCCACCTGCGCAACGGCGACACCTACACGCGCCTCGCCGCCGGCTTCGAAGTCGGAGTGGCTACCGCCTGGCGGTACGTGCAGGAGGCGATCGCCGTGCTCGCTGCCGCCGCCGAGGACCTGGCCGCTGCCATGCAGCGGATCCGGCGGCTGGCGTACGCGATCCTGGACGGCACGCTGATTCCGATCGACCGCATCGCCGATCAGAAGCCGTACTACTCCGGTAAGCACAAAACGGCACGGGGTGAACGTGCAGGTCATCGCCGATGCCGCTGGCCGGCTTGTCTGGGCCTCGCCTGCCCTACCCGGCAGCGTGCACGACCTGACCGCCGCCCGTATCCACGGCATCATCGATGCGCTGACGAGCGCGAAGGTGATGACCTTCGGCGACAAGGGCTACCAGGGCGCCCGCGGCAGCGTGCGGACACCGTTCAAACGGCGCCGCTTCCGGCCGGAGCTGTCACGCCGGCAGAAGGCGGTCAACCGGGCGCACGCGAAGACCCGCGCCCCCGGCGAACGAGCCGTCTCCACGCTCAAGGCCTGGAAGATCCTGACGAAGCTACGCTGCTGCCCACGCCGAGCAACCACCATCGTGCAGGCCGTCCTCGTCCTCCACCACATCGAGACGAACCGCTACGCAGGATGAAAAGGGTTCATTGGACGACGCACGTGCGCTGGTATTCTTCGCAGTGCTCGAGCCACTTCCTGGCGGTCTGCTCGTCGGTTTGATATTTCTCCAAAAGGATTTGCATGCCCTCCTCGCCCGATATGTCTACGATCGCCTTCCGGACTTTCTCGACGTTGCCCGCGAAATAAGCCTCTTCCCAAGCGCTCTGATCGAGTTTGGCGACATCCATGATCGTGGTGAATACCCCAACGTTCCACATGTAGATGTTTTGGTTGTACTTAATGTTGTGCTGCTTGCACACGACCCGGCTGAAATGCTCGGTGGCGCCTTCGTTGAGGCAGTCTCCCAGTGCCTGCTTCCACGCCGGTGACGACAGCATGTGCATCGCCTCGTGGATGCAGGACGATACGTCGGTGTTGCGATCGCGGAGATACATGCGCTCGCCGTCGCAAAAGCCCAGTTTGGTGTCGACATCGGCAGCAATACAGTAGGCCAGATCGTTCAGATTTTCCTTACTTTCACCGCGGCTCGCGCGGGTGATCCGGAGAATGTAGGCGATGTATCGCCGGTTGAAGTCGCGCTCGTTGAGGACGCTGAGCCGGTCATGCAGGACCTTGGCGATGCCCTCCTTCGTGAACCGCGGCTTGTGTAGCGGTGTCGTGCCGATAGCGGTGATCGCCTTCGTCAGGATGGCGTCAGGGGCACCCGTCGGGACGCCCTCTGTTGCCCGTTTCGCGTAGCGTTCGATGGTCGTTGCGAGCTGGTCACCGAACGCTTTGATCAACATGATCCATTCGAGCTCGGTGGTGCCGGGTAGATGGGTGTCGAACCATCCCGCCGCGTGTGCCCGCACAGGCTCGGGAAGGGCCGCTATCTTGGCGTAGCACATTACGGCGTCGTCGGCGATGCGCGCCATCGCCATCATCTGTGCCTGGTGTTTGGCCGGCGCCGCGTCGGCGACGGTTTTGACAAGGGTCAGTACCGGTGGGATCAGTTGGGCGGCGGCGAGCTGCGGAAAATCGACGACGTCAAGCAGGGCCCTCTTCGTCTTTGCGAGATACTCGTCGATCTCCGGGTCGTTGGAGCGCAGCTTTTCCTTCAGTTCCATGAGATCGGTCGCCAGGAGGTCGAGCCCTTTGTGCACCACCTCGACCAGGCTGCCCGGCTTGTCCAACTTTTGCTCGAATCCGAAGGCGGAAGGATCAAATGGGTGCATGGGTTGCCCACTTTCTCGCGCGGTCCGACAGGCCCACCCAGCATGAGGGCCACAAGGTGTGCGGAAATACCTCCAGTCGCGCTTCGGACAGCGCGGGGTGCGGCGTTAAAGATCATGATGTGCGACATGAACCGCACAAATGTCCGCTACTTCTTGAGGAATTCGGCCAGGACCGTGTTGAATCGGTCCGGCTCCTCGGCGAACGGCGCGTGTCCGCTATTGTCGAAGCGCAGGGCTTCGGCATTCGGCAGGGCGCTGGCCAGTCACCCCGCGAGGTCGCCGGGGAAGACCTTGCTTCGTAAGCAACGAGGCTCCCGGACAGGGCTGTCGTTCTTGGTCGACTGCTGTCCTACCGGGAGCCTCGTCCTATCTGGAGCACCGACACGCCGCCCTTCACCAGGCCATCCGCGCACCAGGCCACGATGAAAAGGGTTCAATGTATGCCAGAGCCTGAACTCGGACCCCCTATCGGCGGATGAATGGTGACCCCTTCCGGGACTGGCTCGTTTGGCGGGCCGGAGGAAGGGTGTGATCACGGTGGCAGACTGGGCTGAGATCCGCCGCCTTCATCGGGCGGAGCAGATGCCGATCAAGGCGATCGCGCGGATGCTGGGGATCTCGAAGAACACGGTGCGTCGGGCGGTGCGTTCTGATGGGCCGCCAAAGTATCAGCGAGCGTCACCGCCAGCTCCCGACGACCTGCCGTCAGGGGCTTGCGGAGGGTTATTCCCCGGACGGTACGGGGAGGGCGACACCGGTCCGCACCGGCGTACCGAGGTTCGGTGTGCCGTCAGCGTTCCAGGAGACTTTTTGTACCCGGGTGGTACGCGTCGTGCCGCAGCCCTGCGACGCCGAGCTGTTGGCGTGGTAGGCGATCCAGGTCTCGGTGCCATCAGGTGAGGTGAAGAACGAGTGGTGGCCGGGGCCGTAGACTCCGTTCGCGTCGTTGCGCTGGAAGATCGGGTTGGGGAACTTCGTCCAGGAACCGGCGGCCAGTGGGTCGCCGCCCCGGTATTCCAGCATGCCGATCTTGTAGTTCGGTCCGCCGCAGTAGCTGGCCGAGTAGGTCAGGAACGTGCGCCCATTGTGTTGCAACAGGAACGACCCTTCGTTGACGGCCCCCTCCTGCCGTTCCCAGGCCAGGGTCGGGGCCGAGATCCGGCTCCCGAACGCGGCGGCTGTCCACGGGTTCGTCATCGGTGCGATGAACAGTGACTGCAACCTGTCCGAGCCAAACGCCGAGAACGTCATGTACAGGGTGTTGTTCAGCCGGATCGGGGCCGCGTCGATGGCCCAGCCGTTGTTGGGCATCAGGTTGAGGATCCCGCGGATGGTGTACGGGCCGAGCGGGTCGGCTCCGGCGCTTTCGGCGACATGCGTACGCCGGGGCAGGTCGCCTTGTTCGACGGAGTAGTACAGGTACCACCGGTTGTTGATGAGCTCCAGGTGCGGGGCCCACATCGTGTTCCCGCCGGTACGGACGACTACCTGCTCTGCCGCCGTACGGAGCCCGGCGATCGTGGCTGAGCGGCGCATCACCACGCTGGCGGTCCAGGTCGTGGCGACGTAGTAGTAGAACCCGTTGTGGAACACCAAGGTCGGGTCGGCGCTGTTCGGGGGACCCACCACCGGGTTGGTGAACGTCGGGCCGCCAGCACCGACCTCGAGATGGTCTACATTGGGCAGACCATTCGACGTGGTCGCCGCTAATCGGATCGTGTTGCTGCCCGCATTCGCGTTCACGGTAAGGTTCTTGGTGACCCACGTGCTCCACGCACCGGTGCCCTCGAACGACGGCGTCTGCACCGTGGTCCCGTTGACCGCCAGGCTCGCCGGACGGGTGGTGGTGCCGTTGGCAAACCGGATCCCTAGCGTGACACTGCCGGCCGTGGCAACGTTCACCGTGAACTGCACGGCAGCCCCGGTCGCATTGGTCGTGTTACAAAACCCGCTCCCGGAGTACCCGGACCAATCCGAGTCGATCGTCCCCTCACAGGTGGCCGGGGAGGTCTCCGCCTCATACCGCGTTGTCGCGGCCGACGCCTCCGGCAAACCGACAGCCGCCCCGGCGGCGACCACGCTAGGGCCTGTGTCGAAGTCGGCGGTGGTGGCTGAGTTGGTGTGACTGCTTGGCGTGTCGAAGATCAGAAATGGGTGAGGTCTCCGGTAGATGGTTCAGCGACCAAGCAGAACCTGAAACCGGAGACCTCGTGGACACCCTAGCGGTGACGAGGCGGTTCGACCTGACCGACGAGCAGTGGGCGGTGCTGCAGCCGTTGCTGCCGACGCCGAAGCGGCCGGGTCGACCGTCATCGTGGAGCAGGCGGCAGTTGATTGATGGGATCCGGTGGCGGATCCGGGTGGGAGCCCGTGGCGGGACGTGCCACCGCAGTATGGGTCCTGGTCGGCGGTGTATGCCTTGTTCCGGCGGTGGCAGCGTGACGGGACATGGCAGCAGGTGCTCACCGCACTGCAGGCACTCGCCGACGCGGCCGGGCGGATCACCTGGGACGTCAGTGTCGACTCCACCAGCGCCCGGGCCCATCAGCATGCGGCCGGGGCGAGGAAAAGGGGGATCTGCAGGCCGAACCACCTGGTGGAGTCAGTGTCGAGCCTGCTGATCACGCGCTCGGACGCTCCCGCGGTGGGTTGACCACGAAGCTGCACCTGGGCTGCGAGCAAGGCCAGAAACCCCTCGCGATCGTGCTGACCGCCGGGCAACGAGGCGACAGCCCGCAGTTCATCCCGGTCCTGACCGCCATCCGCGTCCCTCGCCTGGTAACCGGCCGTCCCAGGACCCGCCCGGACCGGGTCTTGGCCGACAAGGCGTACACATCGAAAGCCAACCGGGCCTACCTGCGCCGGCGTGGCATCACCGCGACCATCCCGAGCAAGGCCGACCAGGACGCCCACCGGCGGGCCAAGGGTTCCAAGGGCGGCCGGCCACCGGCCTTCGATCCATACGTCTACCAGCAGCGTCACGCCGTGGAGTGCGGCATCAACCGCCTCAAGCGCAACCGGGCCGTGGCCACCCGCTTCGACAAACTCGCGGTCCGCTACGAAGCCACCATCCACCTCGCTGCCATCAACGAGTGGCTGTGAACGACTTCGACACAGGCCCTAGCGGCAGCGCCTAGAACAACGCCGACACGCCAACGAGACCGGCCCGCAAGCCGCACACTTGTCACGTTCATCCACCTCTCTCTGCTTGTTGCGCTCCTGGTTGACGTCGTCGCTACGCGTGATGTGGTGCCGACCGTCCAGCCCCGATGAGGATGGGGCTATGTGACCTCGACCGTTGCCTTCACAGCCGTCATCGTGGTTCCTTTACCGCTGCCGAGGCTGGTGACGTTCGCGGTGCCGTTCACTGTGAAGGTGCCTGGCGTGGCGTAGCTCTCCGGGTTGATGGCACTCCAGGTGACCTTGACGGTCGAGCGGACACCCGTGCGCAGGTCGAGGCTTCTCACGGTTGTGGGGAGCGCGGGAGCCACACGCGCCCGCGTCGGGGCAAAGACGTGGCTCTCAACGACGTTCTTGGCGAACGCGTCGTTCCAAACCTTGAACGAGGCCCGCAACGTGCCGTTTGCACCCGACCCCGTTCCGAAGACGCTGGTGCCAGCCCACGGCCACACACCGGTGCCCGCGTTGTCGGGTATGTCGTTGATCGTCTTCATGGCGGCCATCGTGTCGCCCCCCTGCGACTGCACCGTATGGGTGAAGCCCACCGGATGATTCGGATCTGACAACGCATCGGTGACCCTGCCACTCGACGGCGGAGACATCTCGGCGATGTTGAGCTTCACACCTGGCAGAACCTTTGCGATCTCGACGAGATTGCGCTGCACGACCGCGTAACTCCCGTGCCAGTCCGGGCCGATCCGGTCGACCATGCCGCTCATGTTGCTTAGGTCACCGGAGAATGTGTTTACCAACGTCATCACCTTCGCGAAAGCCTGGTTTGGGTCACGCACCACCTTGCCGGTGGGCGCTCGCTCGATGACCTTGAACGCGAAATGCAGCATGCCCTGAATGTGCGTGCCTCTGGTCGCGTTGACTTGTTTGATCGCGCGGTTCCCGGCATCGACCCGGATCCCGGACGACGGGACGTGGTCGTCGTCCGCCAGAGCGGTCTGGCGCACCGAGGTTGCCGCGGACGAACGCGGTTCTCGGTGCCTGCCGGGCGCTGCGTGATCACATACCTCCTTGATCATCAGGCGCCTCGGTCCGCGGGGCAGCCCCGCTAAGCGCGGCGCACCTCACCACTGTGAGCGCTCACATTCATATATATCAACGAGTGTTACCGCCGGACATCTAATTGTCAACGGACAGACGCCGAGCACCATGGCATAGCCGTCGAGCGGGCAGGCCGAGCCGGGGCGCTCGCCCGGTCCGAGCGACGCAGCGCCGGCTGCAGGTCCTCGCCGGTTCATTCGACGGGCCTGCGGGACAGCGGCACCGTCGGCCTGTCCACTTCGACCCTTCCGCCGTCCGGCGGCACGCCCGTGCGGCTACTGGCGGAGGCGTTCGCGGTGGTGCACGACGACGGCGAGTCGGACGATGGTGAAAGACCGACCGGTGTGGCTCTTCACGTTGCCGCTGATCGCGTGGCCGCCGGATACGTGCGATCGCGGTCGCTAACACGCTGCTCATGGCCGCCGCCGGCCGCCGACTGGACATGTGAGCAATCCGCCTGAGCGGCGCCACCTGGCGCCAGGTGACCTGGGTCGTCACGGCCGAGGCTGCCGTGGTAGTCGTCAGCGGCGCGGTGCTGGGTGGTGGAATTGCCTTCCTGGCCCCGCGCAGCTTTGACCGGTCCGTCAAAGGCGCGCGCTGGCGCGGCTCTGGCCAACTCGACGTCGCCCCGGCAGGCCCGGCGCGTCGTGCCGCGCCCGGCCGCCACGGATGGGGTCAGCGCAGGTAGCTGACCAAGGAGAGGTTGCGTTCGCGGATGCCTTCGACGACCAGGTCGGCCATCCTGCCGGCGCCGTACTCGGAGAAGTGGGTGTTGTCGGTGACGCCGTCGACCGACTGGCGCAGGTACAGCTGGGCGGAGTTGGTCGGGCCCATGGACTCGACCAGGGCCTCGCTCTTGGCGGTCAGGTCGATCACTGGCACGCCCAGCGAGGAACCGAGGCTGCGCATCTCGGCGGGCAGGTCTACGCCGACACCATTGATGTGCCGGGCGGTGGCGTCGAGTTGGTTGCCGTCGAACCGCCGCCGCACCGGTGGGGTGACCAGGACGGGTACGCCGCCCCTGGCGCGCACCTGGTTGATCATCGTCGTGAGGTTACCGCGGAAGGCTGAGGCGGTCGTGGACTTGTCGTTGTGGCCGAACTGGATCAGCACCAGGTCGTTGCTTTTGATCAACGGTCGCATCGTGGGGAACAGTGCCGAGTTGTTCAGGAAGCTGCCCGAGCTTTCGCCCGAGTCGCCGTAATTGGCGACCACCGCGCCGGTGGACACGCGCGTGGGCAGGACCTGCCCCCACCCGGTGTACGGGGCGGTCATCTGATCGCACACCGTGGAGTCGCCGGCCAGGTAGGCCACAAGCGGGTTGCCGGCCGGCTGGACGGTCAGCCCTGAAAGCTTGGGCGCGGAACCAGCGAACGTGATGCTCAGGCCGGAGGTGCCGGTGCCACCCTGCCCGGTGGGCTGGCCTTCCGGCTGTCGCACGTTGATGGTGAACACGTACTGCGTGATGGTGCCCGCGGCGGTCGTGACCGCCGGCAGGATCCGCCGGCGGGCCTCCACGGACATTGACGTGTTGCCGGCCGAGGCGCGGTCACCGATCCACGCGGTCACCGTGTAGTTGCCGGGCGATACCCCGAAGTGGCAGGTGATCGGCGAACTGCCGGTGCACTGGGCGGGCCGGCCCGGCGGGGAGGCGGTCGCGGAGGGCGAGGGCGATGCGCCGACCTCGACGTCGAGATAGTCGATGTTGGCCAGGCCGTTCGCGGTGGTCGGGCTCAACCGGATCGTGTTGCTGCCCGCGTTCAGCGACGCGGTCAGGGTCGTCGTGGCCCATGTCGTCCACGCGCCGGTGCCGTTGAACGCGACGCCCGACTGCGCGACGGTGCCGTTGAGGAGCACGTCGGCCGGTCGGTTGGCGGTGGCGCCGTTGGCGTACCGGACGGCGATCGTCGCCGTGCCAGCGGCGGACGCGGTCACGGTGAACTGGGCCGCCGCCCCCGCCCTGCTGTTGCCGTTGCAAAAGCCGCTGCCGGAGTAGCCGGTGTGGTTGGACTCGATGACACCGTCGCATGTGGCCGGCGCCGTTTCGGCCTCGTAGCGAGTCACTGCCGCGGAAGCCACGGCGGCGGTGAGCACCGCGGCACCCGTCACCGCCATGGCCGTGCAGGCGGATAGCAGCGCGGCGCGCTGTCTACGTGAAAGCATGATGATCTCCAGAGTCGGACGATGACGAGACCCGCTACGGACCTCGATTTCTTACTTGAGATGGGCACCCGCACCAAGCGGGAACGCCGCGCCGTGCACGGCCGAGAGAAGACAAGGTCGTTTTCATGGGGAACATTTTTTTTATCGATCTGTTGCGCGACGAGCCTGCCGGCGGGGACCGCGCTGGCTACTCCAGGTAGAAGGTGGCGTCCGCGAGGTCGGCGGCGGTGCTCAACGGCTGCGCGTAGAGCGCGTAGTTGTAGTGGCGGAGGTAGCGTCCCGGGGCGCTCATCGACTCGAAGCTCACCGCGGCCGGGTCGGACTGGCCTGCCCGCCGGGTGAAGCTCGCGCCATTCTTGAACCCTGTCGTGCCGTCGTTCTTGTCCAGCCAGATCTCGTTGTTTCGGTTCCGCAGGTAGTAGCCGGGGTTGCTGGTCGACTCCAGCGACACTGTGCCGCTGCCAGCTAGTCCGGTGACCATGCGGAACTGCGACTCGGCCAGGTTCGTCATGTCCGCGTCGATTCGCCCGCGGAACGAGACGTGCCGGATGAACCGGTCCGGGAAGTTGTACGACCTGAACCGGTACGGCGTCGCCCCGTCCGGCACCGGGGTGCCGAAGTTCGGTGTGCCGTCGGCGTTCCAGTACAGCTTCTGGATTCGGGTCCGCCGGTTCGGGTCGTTCAGCGGGTCGCCGCTGATGTCCCTGTAGCTGCGGTCGTGGTAGACCAGTATGTCGCTCTGCCCGTCCTCGGAGACCGTGAACGAGTTATGGCCCGGGCCGTACTGGCTGGTCGCGGCGTTGGTCCTGAACACCGGCTGCTGCTTCTTGCTCCATGACGCCGGGTTCATCAGGTTGCTGGACGCCGACGCGGTCAGCATTCCCAGGCAGTAGTTGCTGTCCGTGGCGCTGGCCGAGTAGGTCAGGAACACCTTGCCGTTGCGGATGAGCACCGATGGGCCTTCGTTGACCTTGTACCCGATCGTCTCCCACGACAGGGTCGGCACGCTGAGCCGTACCGGAGTGCCGGAGATCGTCCACGGGTTGCTCATCGGCGCCAGGTACAGGTTGCTGTTGCCGCTGATCGCCGGGTCCTGCTGGGCCCAGGACAGGTAGCGGATGCCGTTGTGCGAGAAGGTGGTCGCGTCCAGCGAGAACGTGTCCAGGTGGGTGACGATGCGCCCCTTCTCGACCCACGTACCGGTGAACGGGTCGGCGCTGCTGTTCTCCAGCACCCACATCCGGATCCGCCAGATGTCGTTGCTGCGGCCCGCGGCGAAGTAGATGTACCACTTGCCGTTGATGAAGTGGATCTCCGGCGCCCAGATGTGCGCACCCATGTCACCGCTGGCGTGCTTGCGCCAGATCACCGACTCGCTCGCGCTGGCCAACCCTTGCAGCGTCGTCGCCCGGCGCAGGATGATCCGGTCGTACTCCGGCGCCGTCGCGGTGAAGTAGTAGTAGCCGTCGGTGTGCCGGAAGATGTGCGGGTCGGCCCGCCGCGCGATCAGCGGGTTGCTGTACGTCACCGCCGGTGACGCCGACGCTGCGGATACGTCCAGCAGGCTTGCCGCCGCGCCCAGCGCGGGTACCGCGAGGAAAGTACGTCTACGCATCGATAACTCCTCCCTCAGACGGGTTGTAGCTGCCACTGCTGGCAGTTGTTCAGCCAGCTCCGCTGGCGTTCGTCGGCTACGTCGGCGTGCCGCAGTTGGCCACGTTGGCGACCTTGCCGCTGTTGGCGTACGCCGACGGCGTGGCCGCGGTTTCTGCGATACGGGCGGCAGGGCGGATCCCGTGATCCGGCTGTCAATGTCGCCAGCGCGTCCGCGGCACCGCCGGCCGGAATCAACGGGGGCCGCGGACGCGCTGTCCTTTCCAGGGGTCGGGTCGGGTTTCGCAGGCGGTGGTCAGGCACCGTGACTGCGACAGGACGTCAGGCGGCGCCGACGTGGAAGTAGTCCACATTGGGTAGCCCGGATGACGTGGTGGGATCCAACCGGATGGTGTTGCTGCCGAGCCATTGGCGGCCAGCAACCCGCCGCTTTACGTCAGTTCCAGGTAGTCGAGGTTCGGCAGGCCGTTGGCTGTGGTCGGATTCAGCCGGATCGTGTTGCTCCCCGCCCGCACCGGCACCACCACCGTCTTCGTGGTCCAGCCGGTCCAACCCCCCGTGCTCTCGAACGACACGGCTTGTGCCATCGACCCGTTCACCACCAGGTCCGCCGGCCGCGCTCCGGTCGTGCCATTGGCGAATCGGATCCCTAACGTTGCCGTACCCGCGCTCGCCGCGTCGATCGTGAACTGAGCGAACGCCCCCGTCGTGTTATCACCGTTACAGAACCCGGTACCCGAGTAACCCGACCAGTTCGAGTCGATGGAGCCCGTACACACTGCCGGGGAGGTCTCCGCCTCGTACCGAGGCGTCGTCGGCCGGTCGGAGCCCCAGCCGTGCCTGAGGCGGTCGGCGCCGGTGGAGTTGCGGATGCTCACGCTCAGGTTGGTGCCGCTGCCGTTGAGCGCGAACATGGAGTACCAGTCGTAGTTCTGTCCGGCGGTGATCTTGCCGCCCAGCGCGGGCCAGTAGACCGAGCCCATGCGCAGGTCGCGCAGGGAGTCGGTGTCCGCGCGGAGGTACCGGACGAAGTTGTCGGTGCTGCTCGCGTTGTTGTAGTTCAGGCCGGTATCCATCGGCGCACCGAACTCGGTCAGGATCGCACGCGAGGCGCAGTTGCCCAGCCGTTCCCGGAAGCTCTGGACCCAGCCGGCGTAGTCCTTCGTGCCGTAGAAGAACGCGTAGTGGTGGTAGGACAGCAGCGTCCCGTTGAGCCGGCTGTCGGCACAGACCGGCCTGATGTCCTGGCTGTAGCCGGTGCCGCCGACGAGGATCCGGCCCCTCGGGATCGACGGGCGAGCGTTGATCCACGAGGCGGCGAGGTTCGTCCACTCGGAGGCGCTGTAGCCGTGGGGTTCGTTCATCGGCTCGAAGTAGACCAGGCTGTTGGGGCCGTACTGGGTAGTCAGGGTGTTCCACATCGAGTTGAACGCCGCCGTGTTGGTGATCCGGCCGCCGGCCGCCGCTCCGTCCTCCCAGTAGGCGAGGATGACCTTGAACCCTCTGGCGGTCGCGGCGTCGATGGTGCCCCGGTAGGCGTTCCACCACGACGAGCTGACGGTGTGGGTGTTGACCGGCAGCCGGACGGTGTTGACGCCGAGTTGGCTCGCGAACCCGCTGTAGACGGCGTCCGCCTTGGCCCGTACGGTCGCGTAGCTGTCCGATTGGTTCAGCCCGTCGAGGACGAGGGGGACCTTCTTGAAGTTGTCGCCGGGCACGGCCCAGTTCACGCCCCGGAACTGGCTGGTGTCCGCGCTGGCCGGCGATGCGCTGGCTACGACGACGACCGGCAACACGGCCAGTGCGCTTAGAATGCCAACCAGAACGCGGCGGCGGGAACGAGGGCGAGCTGGCGCAAAATCCTTGGTACGGGTGAATGGCATGACGTTGACCCATCTCATGAATGCTTGCTGGTGAGCGCGACGGCTGTTGCCGGCAAACCTCGCGGTTGTTCGCGTGGGAGGCGGGCTACCGGACGTCGATGAAGTCGACATTCGGTAGTCCGGCCGCCGTCGTGGAAACCAGCCGGACGGTGTTGCTGCCAGCGTTCAGCGAGGCAGTCAAGGTCTTGGTGGACCATGTGCTCCACGTGCCCGTGCTCTCGAAGGAAACCGTCGCCACCGTGGATCCGTTGACGACCAGGCTCGCCGGGCGCGCGCTGCTGGTGCCGTTGGCGAACCGGACTCCGAGCGTTGCCGTGCCGGCCGCCACCGCGTTCACCGTGAGTTCGGAGTAAGCTCCCGCCGCCGCGCTGCCGTTGCAGAATCCGCTGCCGGAAAAGCCGGTGTGGTTGGAGTCGATCGTGCCCTGGCACACCGCCGGCGGGTTTTCCGCCTCGTACCGCTGCCCCGGCGGCGTGCCGAGGTTGGCTTCCCATCTGGTGTTGGGGCCGGCTGCGTCGGAGGGGAGGCGGTCGCGGGCGGCGGTGTCGCCGTACATGCTCCAGCGCGCCCAGTCCACGACCGTGGCCGGGAAGCGGCTGTCACTCCAAAAGCTGGTGTGGCTGCCGCCGACGAAGGTCAGGAACGCTTTCGGCGCGGGCATCTCCGTGTACGCCTGCCGGGCCGAGGAGTACTGCGTGGTCGAGTCCCGATCGCCGTGAACGAACAACACCTTGGCTTTGACCGAGCTGGCCGGGTTTCCCATGTCCACACAGGACTGTGGGTTGGCCGAGATAATCCGGCTGTCCGGCCAGGAGGTCAGCAGACCGTGCGTGGTCATGCCGCCCAGCGAGTGTCCCGACACGCCCACACCGATGCTGGTGTTGATGTGCCCGGCCAGCGGCCCACTGCCGTTGAGGGCCAGGGTCCGGGTCAGGATCTCCGAGACATCCTTGGAGGTGTTGCCGTTGTTGACATCACTGAAGTTGTGCTGGAAGTGCGGGGCCGGCACGATGAACCCGGCCGCGGCCAACGCCCGGATGATGAACAGCGAGTTCTGCGGACTGCTGCCATAGCCGTGGGTGAAGTTGTAGACCGGAAACACGCCCGCAGCGACGGGGGCATCGGTGACCGGGTTCCCGCCCGGGGCGCCGGTCGCCGGATAGTAGACATACGTGGTACACGGACGGCTACCCCGCGTCCAGTTGTACCGGCGCACGCCTACCCTGAACGGCGTGGTCGGCGCGGTGTCCAGGGCACCAACCGGTGCGGCGTGCGCCTGCCAGCCACCAAGCAGGGCCGCTCCTCCCACGGCCACCGCACCCGCGGCACCCGCCTTCAGAAACGTCCGTCGTTGCATCGACACAATGACTCCTTCGTGGGGTTAGACAGTTCGGGGGCCGGCCGCCCAGGTGCCGGTGTAGCGGATCGGGCACGCCACGTCCGGCAGGCCGGCGGCCTGGCGCTATGTCTGAGGTGGTCGCAGACCGTCCAGCCGCGATCGGGCTGGGGTCTTTGTGCTACTCGTCGCGGTTCGGTGCGCGTGAGAACGCGGCCGGATTGCGGGGCGGGACCTGGCCGTCACCCGCTAGAGCGGCTTGGCGTAGTGGGATTGCCGCAACGCGACCGCTTCACGCCTGTCAACGCGGCGTGATCACATGCCTCCTTGACCGTCGGGCGGCTCGGTCCGCGGTCGGCCCCGGTCAGCGCGGCCCTTGCCCAGAGTTAGTCGCCATTGCTGTGAGCGCTCACATCGATATGTGTCGACATATGTTACCGCCGGACAGCTAGTTGTCAACAGACGACGCCAGCACACCATGGCAGCCAGGCGGACGGGCCGATCACGGCCCTCGCTCCGATCCGAGCGACGCAAAGCCGCGAGACCGCCCAGGCCGCCTAGGGCCTGTGTCGAAGTCGGTGCCAGGGCTTGAGGTGGCTTGAAGATCTTCGCGTGTCGGAGATCGAAAACGAGTGAGGTCTCCGGTAGATGGTTCAGCGACCAAGCAGAACCTGAAAACCGGAG